>PXTG01000041.1 GCA_003023365.1 Bacteroidetes bacterium QH_7_62_13
TGCCTCTCGGGTGCGGCACGGAGGCGCCTCGCTCCAGGAGGCGGCCCAGGCGGCGGTTGAGGAGGCCGAGGAACTGGGCGGCGTCGGCGGCCTCATCGTCCTCGACGCGGAGGGGAACATGGCAATGCCCTTTACGACGACCGGCATGTTCCGGGCCTACGTTGCCTCCGACGGCACGATGAAGACCCGTATCTTCAGGAATACGGACGGAGACATGTAGTCTGAAGTGGGAGCGACGTCAACCGCCTCCTCCCCTCGGATTCCCCCCTCCCTGCCCGCCGCCCCCTGGACCTCCGCCTCCGGGGTTGTCGCCGGGCCCCTTGTCGTCCGGCGGTCCGTTCCGGCGGGAGGGAGCGTCTTGCCCGGGGAGGGTGCCGGGCGGGCCGTTGCCGACCTCCGCGGGCGGCCCGCCGCCTGGCATGGCCCCCTGGAACAGACGCTGAAGGACGCGGCTAGCCGGCGTGCCCTGGGCAACGGCCTGCGCGACGCCCCGCGCCACAGCCCCCGCCGGACGCTGGGTCTGGCGCCGTGCATGTTCGAGGGCGGCCGGAAGTTGCCGCAGCGACTCGTCGTCGTACCCGGCGTTGAGGGCCGCCGTGAGGAGTTGTTGGGTCACCTGAGGGGCGCCCGTACTGCCCGACAGGTCCGGCATCACACTGACGGCCGTCGCGACCTGGGATACGGAGACCGACTGTCCCTCCACCGCGGCCGGAAGACCGTCGAGAAATTGCTCGACGGTTTCAAGGGGGACGTCCTGCTGCTGCGCCTCGGTGGCTTTCGTGATGAGGTCGGCGCGGGCGGCAGGGGAATCGTCTGCCCCCCCTACAAGCTGTTCGACGTCGGTCCGGTTCAGCCACGCCGACACGACCCCGCCCGCCCGTTCCGTGCTGGCCTGTAGGTCTTGGAGAACAGGGGTCATCCGATTGGGCGGTACCCGCTTGGCGATTCCTTCGAGCGTCTTGTTGAGGAGCGGGGCCGCCGGCAGGTCTTTTTCGGCCAGCGCCACAACCGGACGGAGCAACGCGGCGGTTTGCCCCGCGTCGAGCCCGGCCGCCTCGGCCCGGGACGCCACTGTGCGCATCCGATCGGCGTTTGCCCCGGCCCGCGCCCCCTGCTCAATGAGCTCCTGAACGGAGGCGTCCTGCCCAACCGCACTCAGCGGCAGAAGAAGCACGAGAAGAGCCACCCAACCGAGCGACCTCCGCCAAAGGGGAAGCCCGCCCGCGAGGCGTGCCGTGTGCGTCCCAATGGTCCGGCGTAAACGAATCATGGTCCTAGTGAACTATGCAGACGCCATTGGTGCTGCCGAAGGAATCCTGGGTCGTCTGCGCGTAGGAAGGAAGGTCGAGCCACCGTGCCTCATCCCCATCAACGATCCGGAGGCGGTAGGCGTACCGGCCGGCAGGAAGATCGAGGGTGGTCTGCCACGTGTCGCCGTCCGTTTTCTCGAGCGGGACGCCCGGCAGGGACCAGTCGGTTAAATCCCCCGTCACGTAGAGCGTCCCGCTTCCGTCATACGGTACACGAACTTGAAGCCCGTCTTCGGTCGTCCGGCAGACACGACGCTGCGGCGGTGGGTCACTGGTACCGCCGAGGTCACGCTGGAGCTGGATGCGTAGCCCTCCGGTCACGTGGAGGTCCGTGTCGCTGGACCCGGACCGGTCGAGATTCGCGTAGAGCGCTTCCGTTCGTCCGAAGAGGGTGATCGCGGGACGAAGTGTCCACTCCACTTCGACCCTCGCCCGTCCAATCCGGTCACGGACCGCCTCTTCCACAGTGTCGTACCGGAGCTGTTCTGCCCCGACCGTCCCGCGCACCGAAACGGCGTTCGTCGGCCAGTAGGTGGTCGTAAGGGTTGCCCCTGTTCCCCCGACTCCTCCGTCGCCGGCGGACGTGCGCCCATTACTGGTGTAGAGCCGGGCCCCGCCGCGCACCCGGTCCGTTATCCAGTGGGTGGCGCGGACGGACGCGAGCCCGCTCGTCTGCCAATTCGTCTTCGAGAAGGAACGATCAGCACGCTGCGTGAGGCCGGTGCGAAAGCTCAGCATGGTTTCGGCGGTCGGGGTCCACTGGAGGGCAGGAAGCAGCCACCAGCTATCTCGAACGGTTCGACGGTCAGTCTCTACGGTCGTAAACCGATAGCGCGTGCCGCCCCCTGTGGTCCCCAACGTCCATTCGGGCGTCAGGTGGTATCGGAAGCGGAGGGTGCTTTGGGTTAATTGCGGGGTGTCGGTCCGGCGGGGATGGAGACGAGATCGCACCGTCAGGCCAAGGCGGGTCCGACTCGTCGCCCGACTCACGCCCAGCCGCGGCGTAAGGGCCGCGAGGCCGGGCCTTACGTCCGGATTCCAGGTACCGAGGACCGGATCCAAATATAGATTCGTCTGGTACCCCCCGGCGAGATCAAGCGCCGCGGTTCCGTTCCATTGCTGCGCCGGCGCAGGCCCTGCCGCGCAGCCGAGAAAGAGTCCAAGTACGAACAGGAGTCGCCACATAAAATTGAATCCGTTCCGCGGAGATCGGGATTGTGGCCGCGTGCCCCTCAAACATTCAGGACGGCGTTCTTCGCCCCAAACCCGTCGCTCCGTTTTACGGGCGCAAGCGGATCGGTCACCCATTGCTTTCCGTCGATCAGAAACTGGTACTCGTGTTCACCGCGTGGGACGGGCACGAGGCCCGTCCACACCGTCTCTCCATTCACCGTACGCGGCGAGAGTGGCACCGGCTCCCACTCGCTGAAGTCGCCGGCTACGGCGACCGAGTCCGCCTCACTGTTGGTGTAAAGGAAGCGAATCCACACCGTCCGGTCGCCCTCTGTGGTCGAGGCCGCGGTCTGCTGAACCGTCCGCTGCGTTTCCGTCGGCGTCTCTGATGCCACCTGCGAACCCGTTTTTTCGCTCACCGGCCCGGCGGGCCAGATTGTCCAGGCCACGACGGCCACGAGCAACGCGGCGACCGCGACGGACGCGGGCCGCACCCGAAGCGTCACCGATCCTGTGAGAACGTTCCACGCCGACCGCAGGGAAGACGCAATCGAGGCACGCTCCCCACCCTGAACTGACTCCTGCACCACAGCCTCCATCGTGCGGTCCGCAAAGTCGGAGGGCGGCTGGGCTGAGCGGGTCGCCGCCAGATCCTGCGTCATGTGAAGCTCAAACTGAAGCAGATCCCGGGCCTCCGGGTCGTCGGCGATGCGGTGAAGGGCCTGCTGCACCTCCACGTCCGACAGATCGCCGTCGACGAACCGCCGCACCAACATGTCAGGCTCGTCGTTCGTCATAGCGGTCGTCCAGCAAATTGCGAAGTTTCTTGCGAGCACGGTGCACGCGCACCTTGAGGGCACTCACCGATACGTCCAGGCGCCCAGACATGGCCTTGTACGTCAGTCCGTCTCGATACTTGAGAAGAAAGGGCGTGGCGTAGGTCGACGAGAGGTCGTCGAGCGCCGCCCACAACCGTTCGCTCCGCTCCTCGGCGAGAAGGTCGCCGGCCTGATCCCGACCCGATCCGGCCAGCACGTCGGCGTCTTCCTCCTCGTCGGTTCGGCTAAACGCGTACGTCTCGCGACGTACGTTCTTGGCGTAATCCCGACAGCGGTTGAGGGCGATGCCGTAGAGCCATGACGAGAATCGATCCGGATTTTTGAGGTCTTCAATCCGGCGGTACGCCCGTATGAACGTGTCCTGAGCAAGATCCTCGGCGTCTTCGGGGCTGTCGGCGTACTGGTGAGCCAGGTCGAACACCATGCCCTCGTACCGCTCGACAAGAACCCGAAAGGCCTCGCGGTCTCCGTCCTGAACGCGGCGAGCGTACGTACCGTCGGACTCGTCGGTCGGCATGAGAGAGCAATCGTCGGCAAAAACAAGCGGTAGATGAGGGCTGAGCGAAAATCCTCCGCGTCCGCTTCTCAATGCCGCAGGATGCATGCCAGACTTCTTCTCCCTCGTCCACCTTGTCCGCAGGGAACGGAATCGTATCACAGGTCCGTGCGGGGGAGTGCGGTTCCCTGAACCGTCTCCGTCCCCCTGTACCGCCGACCGGTTCGGTGACCGCCCGGCACCGGCGGCCACCTGTGCTCAAATTTCGGTCGGAGCCCGCGAGCGTCGACACTAGCCGTTGCTTCCACTTGAGCTCGTGCTGTCACTTCCGGAAGCGACATCAACGGTTGCGTCGATGACCGGCGTAATCACGAATCGCCCGGTCGTATTGCCCTTCAGGGACTCTTCCACATCCCAGTTGAGCGTCACCTCGACGCGGTCCTCCGGGGACTCGATCGTGAAGGGATCGAAGTTGTTGACCTTCAAGCCGGTCTGCTGCCCACTCGCAATCATAACGTCTTGCTGCGAACCGTCGTCGAACGTCATGCTTACCTCGTTGGCCGTAATGAGTCGAATTTGGCCGTATTCTCCCGAGGGGATTTCGAACTCGGCCATCGCCGTGTCCAGCCCCGCCTGCAGTTGTTTCAGATCCACCTCAAAGTTTTCCTCGGTCAGCGCCTGCACACCGACTTCGGTGGAGTCCCCTTCCGTGCTGTCCTCGGAGGGGACGATGGACACTTCGTCGATCGTGACCAGCGCCTCCGTGATGGTTTTGGCGGTCGTCTTGGACGAAACCGCATTCATCGTTGTGGAGGATCCATCCATGCGGAGCTCAACGGTCCCGCTCTCCCCATCGGCACTGCCGCCTGTAGAGTCACACCCGACGGCAAATACAAGGCCGAAGGCGAGAACGGAAGAGAGAAGAACAGTCGATAAGCGTTTCATAAATGTTCGATGGGGGATTTTGGAGAAGAAAGCTCGTTCACTCAGCGCCGCCAGTGCTCCCAACCACCAGGCCGAAACCGGCCCCGCACCGTTCACGGCGGCCCATCTCGACGACCCGTTTCAGGGGAGGGGGCCATCGAAAGCGCAGATAGTGGACGACCGAAAGTCCGAAGGGTTACAGGGCCCGAATGGGAATGAAATGTAACGTAGAGCGCACCCCCGAGATAGCGCCCGAACGAAAAAACCCCCGCCACCGGGTGGTGACGAGGGCAGACTCTCCGTAGAACGTCCAATAAGTCCGTCAGGCAACCGCCTCCTTCGCGTCCCGCTTCAGGGCCTCGACGTGGGTGAGCTCCTCCCAGGGGAAGTCGTCTCGACCGAAGTGACCGTAAGCGGCCGTCTTCCGGTACCGGGGCTTCAGGAGGTTGAGGCGATCAATAATGGCCGCGGGTGACAATTCGAAGTGTTCGTGCACCAAGTCGCAGAGGGCTTCGTCCGGAAGTTTACCGGTGCCGTTCGTGTTGACGTCAATCGAGACCGGCTCGCTCACGCCGATGGCGTAGGCAAGCTGGACGATGGCTTCGTCACAGAGCTCGGCGGCCACCAGGTTTTTCGCGACGTGGCGCGCGGCATAGGTCGCACTTCGGTCTACCTTCGATGGGTCTTTGCCACTGAAGGCCCCACCACCGTGGGCCCCCTTCCCGCCGTAGGTATCCACGATGATCTTGCGACCGGTCAGGCCCGTGTCCGCGTGCGGTCCGCCGGCCACGAAGCGGCCCGTGGGATTGACGTGGAGGATGAGGTCGTCGTCGAGCAGATCCTCGGGGAGGGCCTGCCGCAGGAGAATGTCGCGGACGTCCTCCTTAATTTGCTTCTGGGTCACCCCGTCGTCGTGCTGCGTCGAAAGCACAACCGTGTGGATGCGCTTCGGGGTCATCCGGTCGTCCTCGTACTCGATCGTAACCTGACTCTTGGAATCGGGCCGGAGATACGGCATCTTGTCCGTTTCCTTCCGGAGATGAGCCAGCTCTTGCACGAGGCGGTGAGCAAACGTGATGGCCATCGGCATCAGGTCCGCCGTCTCCCGACAGGCGTAGCCAAACATGAGGCCCTGATCGCCGGCCCCTTGTTCTTTCTGGCCGTCGACCCCCTGACTAATGTCGCCACTCTGTTCGTCGATACTGCTAACGACGCCGCAGGAGTCGGCGTCGAAGCGAAGGCGCGGGTCGGTATATCCGATGTCGCGAATGGCCTCTCGGGCAATCTCGCGCGGCTCTACGTCGGCCTGCGTCGTAACCTCGCCCCCGAGCACGACGAGCCCTGGGGATCCTGGGCCAGCAACGCGTCCAGGATGGCGTCCGAAATCTGGTCCGCCACCTTGTCGGGGTGGCCTTCAGAGACCGATTCGGAGGTGAAAAGGTAAGCCATGGGCAAAAGAAACCGGGTCCAGTGAAAGGGGAGCGCGGCCCTCCTGGAAAGGGCACGGAGCATCGAGCGGGGAACCCCACCACGTCCAGGATTACAGTTGTGAAAGGAACGGCAACATAAGGGGTCTTTTTGCTAGTGCCAACGCTCAGTATGTAAAGATAAGAGAGAAGTTCTGAGGAAGCACCGAGAAAACCTGGAAGTGCGTGCAAAGCTTGCATCAAACGGGGCCCCTCCGTTGCTTCTTCGACGCCCCGGTTGTAGTTTTCCACGGTTGAAAAGAAGGGCCTTGCGGCTCTTCGACGGTTTCCCCCAACCCCGACGGGGGTCGGGACGCGGATCCAGTCCGTAAGCTGAAACCGGCACCCCCTTTTTCTTTACGCGCGACTTCAATCACCAACGAGATTGCCAACCATGGCCAACGACATCGAAGACACGGTTAAGTCGATCATCGTCGAGAAGCTTGGCGTAGACGAGTCGGACGTAACCACCGACGCCTCTTTCACGAACGACCTTGGTGCCGACTCCCTCGACACCGTCGAGCTCATCATGGAGTTCGAGAAAGAGTTCGACCTTACGATCCCGGACGAGGAAGCCGAAGAGATCGCGACGGTCGGGGACGCAATCGATTACCTCGAGGAGCAAGTGGCGTAGTTACCGAAGGCAGGGAGAGGGCCCGCGGCGGAGCCACCCGCCGCGCGGACCGGCTCTCCCCCCCGCCGCACGTGCGGCCTCCGAACGAGACTTGGACCCCGGCTAGCCTCGTCCCAGCGAAGACCTCCGATGTTCTCGTTCATGCGTACGGGTCCGTGGTACATCCTCGAATGAGAACATGAAGACGACAATGAAGCCTCGCGGTCACACCCCGATCCCGAACATGATTTCCTCTTGCTATGCCTGACGCGTCACGTCGAGTCGTCGTAACGGGCATGGGGGCAGTTACGCCTCTGGGCCTGTCAGTCGACGAATACTGGAACGGTCTCGTAGAGGGCCGGAGCGGCGCAGCGACCATCGAGTCGTTCGATCCGGAGGGCCTCCGTGTGACGTTTGCCTGCGAGCTGGACGGTTTCGATCCGGCCGATTACCTCGACGCCAAGCAGGCCCGTCGCATGGATCCGTTCTGTCAGTACGCGATCGCCTCCGCCGACCAGGCAGTGCACGACGCAGGGCTCGACCCCGAAGACATGCCCCAGGAAAAGAAGGATCGGACCGGCGTCATTTTTGGCACCGGGATCGGCGGCATGCAGGTGTTTCGGGACCAGACGGAGTACTTTCTGGACAACGATGAGTCCCGCACCTCCCCGTTCTTCATCCCGATGCTCATTCCCGACATCGCCGCCGGGCAGATTGCGATGCAGCACGGCTTCCGGGGGCCCAACCACGCCATGATCTCCGCCTGCGCGACGGGAAACCACAACATCGGCGACGCCTACCGCCTTATTCGCGAGGGCGACATGGACGCGGCCGTCTGTGGCGGGACGGACGCCTGCGTGACCCGTCTCGGCATCGCGGGCTTCGCGAGCATGCGCGCCCTGTCCACCCGCAACGACGACCCCGCGCACGCCTCCCGCCCCTTCGAGGCCAACCGAGACGGCTTCGTCATGGGAGAGGGAGCCGGCGCGCTCGTCCTCGAATCCCTGGAGCAAGCCCGCGAACGCGGCGCCCCCATCTACGCCGAAATCGAAGGCATCGGCATGTCGGCCGACGCATATCACCTAACGGCTCCCGACCCGGACGGCGAGGGCGTCTGCCTCGCCCTCAACGGGGTTCTCGACAATGCGGGCGTCAACCCCGAGGACATTGACTACATCAACGCCCACGGTACCTCCACCCCGCAGGGAGACGTGGCGGAGACGAAGGCCCTCAAGACGGTGTTCGGCGACCACGCCTACGACCTCAACGTCTCTTCCACCAAGAGCATGACGGGCCATCTGCTGGGGGCGGCTGGGGCCATCGAGGCAATCGCGACCATCCAGGCCCTCCGGCACGACACGGTGCCGCCCACCATCAACTTTGAGGAGGAGGATCCGGACTGCGACCTCCACTACACGTTCAACGAAGCGGAGGAACGACCGGTGGACGTGGCCCTCTCGAACGCCTTCGGCTTCGGTGGCCACAACACGTCGGTCGCATTCAGCGCCTTCAACGACTAGGGCCAGCCGGTCCGACGAACTGACCGGTATATACGGGTCGGTCCTGTCCCCCCTAGCCGATCAGCGGAAGACAATTTCGTCCACGGGATTCGTGGCAAGTTCTCCGTTCAGGCGCTCGCGCCACTTCCGGCGGTTCATATGAAGCTCCTGCCGCCATGCCGCGGAGGCAATCTTCACGTACAGCGTGGAGCCGTCCATCCACACCGAGTCGGTGACGCCGTTGATCTCCGCCCCGGCGAGGGCCGCCCACGTTTCCACGACGCGGGCTTCGTCGATCTCTTTCTGCACGTCGAGCCGGTCGATCACCTCCTTCAATACCTCTCCGAGTGGGCGTGGGGGATTAGAGTCGGGCATGGCGGAAGAGAGCGTCTGGAAGGAACGACGAAGAGAAGCCTACCGATTTTGTACGGGACGATGCGAGGCATGTGCCCGAGACCGTCCCGGAAGAAAAGTTCGCTGGCCGGTACGTCTGCGATTGAAAACGCCTGTCGGTTCTTGTCTTGTGGAGATTCCAAAGTAATCGGGAGGCGAGTTCGCAGGTCCCGATGCGGATCGGAGGGACACCATCCCCGAGACCGTGCGGACTCTCGATTTTCGAACGCCCGGAGGCCGTTACCTTTCCCCCGGGATCCGGCGGCGTTCTCAGACGAATTCGAAGGGACGGACGCCGGGATTCCCGCCCGGCCCGCCCCGTTTTGCGATTGACTCCACATGCGTGATCATGGTTTTCGGACGTCTCCTCCTTTGCACCAGCCTGCTCGTCGCGCTCGCCGGCCCCGTGGACGCCCAACCCGATCGACGGGTCGGGGCCGTCCCGGACACCGTACGCGTGACCCTCACGGAGGCGATCACGAAAGCCCTTGAGGCGAGTCCGGAGGTCGACCAGCGGCGGGCCCAGCGCCGCTTCGCCACGGCCCGCCGGGACCGAGCAGAGGCCAGCCGGTTTCTCACGAACCTGTCCCTGAACACGGCCTCGTCGTTTGCTCCGGGCCTCTCGAACGTGCCCCCCGGGACCCCAGACGACGAATTGTATCTAAACCCGAATGTGGAGAACGACTGGTCACTGGGGGCCCTTCGCCCCTTTAGCCGAGTCGAGATCGTCGCGCGCCAGCCCCTGTTCACGTGGGGGGAGCTCTCCGGCAGCATCGAGGCGGCACGCCACGGGGTTGACGTGGAGGAGGCTCGTGTCGACCAGAAAGCGCTGGAGGTGGCCGCCCGCACCGGCGAAATCTACTACAACGTACTGCTCACGCAGGCCCTTAACCGACTGGCGGACCGGACTACCCAGGTCGTCGACCGGGCCAAGAAGGAAATCAACCGGCTGCTAGACGAAGGGAACGAGGACGTCGACCAGGCCGATCTTTTCCAGACTCGGCTCACGGAGGAGGAGGTCAAGCGACGGGTCGTCGAGGTCGAGCAACGACAGGCCACGGCCCGGTCGGCCCTGCGGCGCCAGCTGTTTCTGCCCGAGGGGACGGCCGTCCGCGTCGCGGAGGACGAGCTCCAACCGCTGAACTTCTCGATGCATCCGGACTCGCTCGACCACTACATTCAACTGGGCCTTCGAAACCGACCCGAGGTCGAGCAGGCCCGAGCCGGCGTCAAGGCGCGTGAGGCACTCGTAGACGTGGAGCAATCCAACTACTATCCCAAAATCGGTGTACAGGCGAGCCTGTCACAGAGCATCACGCTGCCGGAACGTCCCAATCCCGACAATGCCTTCGTGGGCGACTCGTTCATGGGTACGGGCACCCAAACCGGCATCGGCATTCAGCAGAATCTGAACTTTGGCCAGACGAAGGCGAAAGTGGAGCAGGCCAAGGCCGAACTCGAAGAGGTAGAGCATCAGCAGACCGCCGCCCGCCAGCTCGTGCAGTTCGAGGTCGAGGAGGCCTTCCGCAACCTCGTCGTTGCCAAGACGGCCTTCGAGTCCCGAGACCGATCGACGACGATCTCCGGCGAGTGGCTGCGAACGGAACAAATCAACTTCGATCTTGGCCTCGCCGACACCGAGAACCTCGTGAAGGCCGTACGGGCCGATCTGGAAGCTCGTGCTCGTTACAACGAGGCCGTCAAGCAGTACAACGTGGCGGTCCTAAAGCTGCTGCGCGCCACGGGCACCCTCACCGATCGCGTGCAGAACGGCACGCTTATTGACGAGACACAGACCCAGAACTAACTCGTGCCCGAACACGCTTCTCTTCTCGACCCGACACCACAACCCATGACATTCTCAACGATGTGCCGTTCCCACTCTTTTTTTGCCAGCCTCTTTGCCTTGTTGCTCCTGTTCCTGGGCGGAACCGCACCCGCCCCGGCCCAGCAATCCGGATCAAGCTCGACACAGGCGGAAATCCGCCAGATGCTCGAAGAGCGCGATCAAGAGATCAAATCCATCCTCAGCGGCGATAAGAACTACAACAAGGAGCAGCGCGCGCGCCTGCGAGAACTCATCAACGGCGTGCTCGACTTCCGGGCCATGGCCGCGACGGCGCTCGGGACGCACTGGGACACCCTCGGTACCGACCGGCGCGACCAGTTCGTGGAGGTGTTCCAGGACGTGGTGCGCGCCCAATCGATGAGCGACCTCGATGTGTACAACTCGACGGTCACCTACGACCAGATTACCGTACAGGGCGACAGCGCCTACGTGCGCACCATGACCGAGTACGAAGGCACCCGGACGCCGGTCGAGTACATTCTGAAGCGCCGGGACGACGAATGGAAGGCTGAGGACATCATCGTCGACGAGGTGAGCACGGCGGAGGGGTACGCCCGCTCCTTCCAGACCGTGGTCCGGAAGCGGGGCTTCGACGCGCTGATGGAGAGACTACGCAAGAAGCGACAGGAGATTGAAGGCTCGAAAAGCGAGTAGTCATCTCTGGGCACGTCGCTTCCTTGTAAGTGGAAGAGACGCAAATTCAGCGTCGGCAGCGACCCGCCTGCTTTCTGAGATTTACGAACTGTCTGCGCTTCTGGCGTCTCGATCATGCACATCGCATACCTCACCGATCAACTTCTTCCTCAGACCGCCACGGACACAGAGTACATGATTTCAACGGTCGCGGCCTTCGGTAAAGTTGGGGCTGAGACCACTCTCATAAAACCGGAGCACTGGTTCGATCCCGAGCCGGGGCGCGACGACATCGCCGACTATTACCAGGTCGATCCGACATTCGAGGTCAAGGCTGTTCGAAGCGTATATCCGAACATCCGTGGCATTGAGAAGGTGGCACAGGGAGTTGCTGCTCCCCTTCACTCGGTCGCCCGCCAGGCCGACGTGCTCTACACCTACACACTTCCTATTCTCATAGGGGCGCTGCTTTTCGGCACCCGGCCCATCGTCTACGAAACCTACCGCCCGTGGCCGTACCAGCAGCCATGGAGCGCTCCGTTCTTCCGCTGGGTTGCCCGCCACCCGCGCTTTCTGGGGGCAGTGCTTCATTCCGAGCACGCTCGGGCCAGCTACGAGGAAACAGGGCTTGATCCCGATTCATTACTCGCGGCCCGGGCTGGTTACGATCCTGATCCCCTATCTCGTCGGCTCTCTCGATCGGAGGCTCGCGACTACTGCGGCTTGTCCGACCGACCGACCGTCACGTACACGGGACGGGTAACGATGAAGAAGGGGCTGGGACTGATGCTCGAAATGGCACGCGCTCTTCCTGAGGTGCAGTTCGTCATCGTCGGGTCCGAGGGGGAAGGGGAAGTGGAACGACGGGCCGCCTGCCTCGACAACGTCCGCGTAGTGCCGTGGCAGCCATTCGACGAGATGACTCCTTATCTCTACGCTGCTGATGTACTGCTCATTCCCCCCTCCACGACGCCCCTAAAGACGGTCGGCAACACCGTACTACCCATGAAGACCTTTCCGTACATGGCCACCGGGCGCGCCATCCTTGCCCCCAATTCTCCCGACCTTCGCGAGCTCCTGCAGGACGGCGAGAACGCCGCGCTCGTCCCCCCCGACGACTCTGACGCCGCCGTCCGCCGGCTGCGTTCCCTGCTCGACGACCCGGACACCCGCGAACGCCTCGGTGCCGCGGCTCGGGCCGACATCGAGGACCACACGTGGCCGCGTCGCGCCGAGCGCATCCTGCACTTTATCCAGGACCGACTGGCGTAGACGATGTCGTAGGTAACTCAAGTTGCGACCTATGGTGCTGTCTTCGGCGAGACGGCAGACGACTGGCTGCGGACCGCAGAAGAAGGCGCTTTTCGGCAGTCCGCCGTCCGTGGTCCGCTGTCATTAAGGCAATACACTTGTACCCCGCAACTTGGGTTAGGTAGGAGAAAAACGACCCTTCCAGTGGCGACCGCTTCGGAGCGAATCCGTCTGCGGAATTCAGCGTGACCGGTGGACGCGTCAACGCAACCACGTCCATACGTCCAGTCCGCCCCCCCTCCCTCCCCCACGAAGCTTACGGAGTTAGCCTCAGTGCGGCTCGTACTCCAGAAAGCGCGCCTTCAACTCCGGGGTGGGCACGCGGCACTGATCGCGCCTCCCGAACCAGCGGTACCGGTTCGCCGCAATCCAGTGGTAGACGGCGTCGCGGAGGAGACGGGGCACGACGATGAACGCGTAGAGCAGCGGCCATGGCCCCGTCAGGTGCCGGGCAATCCGGAGGGCCGCCGTCGATCGGTCGTACACCTCCCCATCCTCCACGAGCACGATGGTATTGAGGGCGGCGCCCGAGACCTCGCCCTTCTCCAGCAGTCGCTCGCCGGTGTCCGACTGGAGGGGCGCGAAGCGAAAGTAGGCGTCCGGGTCGCGGTCGATGACGAAGTTGACCGCGCCGTTGCACAGGTTGCACACCCCGTCGAAGAGCACGACGGCGTGGTCTTCAGTGCGTGTAGGGGGGTCGCAGGGCGCGTGGTCGGGCATCGACACAGCAAGCTTGCAAGGAATGCCGAATCAGGACCGCCTGACTCCTTCCTTCATGCGGTCGAGGGCGTTGTGCGTCGGAGCCACGACGCGGATCGTCGCCCAATCAGCTCAAAGAGCTTCTCGTTTTCCTCCTCATAGAGATCGTAAAGCCGCAGAACATTGTCGGGCGAGGGATTAAGTTTGGTGGAGGGAAGCGGGCGATCGAGCAGCTTCACGAGGTCCTTCGGGAGGAGGTAGTATTGGAGAAGCAGGCCAAGGAGCGAGAGATAGTGTTCGCCCCGCTTCCGATCGAGATCGGCCGTTTCCACCGACGGATCCGCGCCGATAAAATCATATAGACGCCGAAGGGTTCGCTGGGGGGCTTGTAGGATGTCCTCCTCGAATAGGAAGAGGAGAATCTGATCGGAATCGAACAGGTCCAGATATCGGCGCAGCTCCCGGTAGTAGAATCCCTTTTCAATAATTCCGAGCCCTTCGACTCGGGATTGCTCGTCCCCGAAGAGAAGGGCATCGATGCCGTACAGCGGCGAAATGTGCCCGCGTCGAATGAAGTGGTTGAGGGCCGAGACGGCTCGATTCACCGGATTCCGGAGCGTCACCACGAGCTTCATGTCGGGGTACATGTCGTGGATGCGCTCGTGGGAGCCGGCGATGTGATTCCGAGTCCCATCCGACGTCGTCCACAGGTAATCGGGCGATTTGTCGCCAACGATCTGGTCGGGGGCGGCCGTTTCGAAGAAGGATTCGTACCAGGATTGGCCCCGCGCGAGACGGTGACGCCTGTTGAAGAACTGGGCCTCTTTCGTAGGCACGTGCACCTGCGGGTGCCTGCGAAGGTGATAGCGGAGCCACGTCGTCCCGCATTTTTGTCCGCCAATAATGATGAAGTCGGGGGCAGGCATAACGCTGGAGAAGGGACAGATTGGCGAGTTCCAGATTCGACACCCTGGTACACCGCAGTGCCGGTCCTTGTTTTGGGCGTATGCCCTGTTTCAACGCCGGTGCTCACGGCAAGTAGACGGGGACCCGCCGCGAAAAACCAGACGAGCGTATCGGGAAGCAATGAGCAACGCACGGTTTTTCTCTTTGCGGACGGAGCGTCAATCCGGAGCCCACGAACAGTTCAGAAGTTCACAACCGCTGGCGAACGGTCCGTTCATGACAGTGTTTGAAGCCCCGGTCTTTTGGAACTGCTGAAAAATGTTGAGAGACGTCTGGTGAGGACAGGCGACTGAGGAGGTCGATGGGGCATTTGGCAGCCCCCCTCGTTCAGCGGAGAGAACTGCCAGCTGCCGACTCGTCTCCGCTCCCCGGCGTTTTCCGTCTCCACCCGTGGCTGACTCCAACACTTCGAACCATCAGCCAAGTTCGGACGACGCGTCCTTCTCCTGGCAGGTTATCCGCTCCTTCCTCTATTCGGGAGTCGGGACGACCGTCAGCAAAGTGCTGAACGTGGTAGCCCTCCTGGTGGTGCTGAAGCTGATATCGACGTCTGCGTTCGGCATTGCCAGCATCGTGCTGGCCATCTTTTCGATCCTGCGAGCCGTGACGGAACTTGGGCTCGGGGTGGCCATCGTGCAGGCCCAGGACATCACGCGGGCCGAGATTGACTCTCTCTTCTGGCTGTCCCTCCTCATTTCAGGCAGTATCTACCTGTTGCTCGTTGCGTCCGCTCCCCTCATCGGACAGTTCTACGGGCAGTCGCAGATATCTCCGCTCCTGCAGGTGTACGGCCTGTCGGTGGTGATCTTCTCCTTCTACTTCGTGCCGAAAAACCTGCTCACGAAGGAGATGGCCTTTGGGCGAATCGTGTTGGCCGAGAATGCGTCGTTGCTCGGGTCTGCGCTCGTGATGGTGGCGTTGGCGTATCTCGGCTTCGGCGCCTGGTCTGTGATTCTCGGGGAACTGGGCAATCGGGTCGGGCGGCTGGCGTTGTTTCACGTCTTTCGTCCCTACTGGCCGAACTGGCGGTTCGACTGGGCAGAGATCAAGCCGCGCGTCTCGTTTGGGTTGTACGCCACCGGATCTCGTCTGCTGTATAACTTCTACATCAAAGCCGATTATCTGCTGGTGGGACGGGTCTTTGGGCCGGAAGCAGTGGGGGTGTACGCGATGGCGTTCCGCATCATCTCCGATCCCGTGCGCACGCTGACATCCACCGTCAACGACGTTGCCTATCCGGCCTTCTCGAAGCTGCAGGAGGAGCTGGAGCGGTTACGCACCTACTTCTTGACGATTGCCCGGGCCAATCTCTCCCTCATTGGGCTCGTCCTGGTCATCATTGCGGTCTACGTTGAGAGTCTGTTGATTGTAGGGGGGTACCAGAAGTACTTCGATGCCATCCCCCTCGTGCACATTTTTGCAGTCGTCGGGCTCCTGCGCTCCGTCTCTGCTCTCGTTCCGCAACTACTGAATGCCGTTGGGGAGGCTCGTCTCAACTTTTTCTACTCTCTTGCCAATTCCGTTCTTATGCCCGCTGCCTTCCTGGTCGGGGCCCAGTTTTCCCTGAATGGGGTAGCCTGGGCCTGGGTCACTGCGTTCCCGATGGCGGTCATGCTGCTGTTTTACTTTGGCGCCTGCGCCCTCAAAATGCCCCTGTTCACCGTGCTCGGTCGAATTGTGCCGGCGGGGCTCGTGCTCCTACCTGCCCTCGGCGTGGCTCTTGGTGCGCAGTGGCTTGCCGACACGTACCTGCCCCAGATGCCCATCCTGACGCTCGCGCTCGGGGTCCTTAGCACGCTCGGCTTGGGACTGGGTCTCATCGCCTGGCACGAACGAGAGGCCATCGCCGTCATACGGGGACGCTACTCCGCGCAGAGTGCCTGAGCCCCCTCACCATCCGTTCGTAGAAAACGCCGTGCGGACGCATTAACGCCCGTCGTCCGCACCACAAACATGACGATGAGGAAATTCCCCGTCGAAAAGGTCGCGTTCGCCTTCTCCGTCCTGGTGCTCGTGTTCGTTTACGGGTACTCAGCCCGTCAGAACGGATTTTTCCCGGATCAAATTCTCCGACAGGTACAGGCGGAAGCCAGCAACATCTGGTACCAGCCGTCCCTCACCACTCGGGTCCACGAGCGCCACGGGGTACGGGTCGAGGATTCAAGCGCAGTGCAGCCCGGATTGACGTTCATCAATTCGTTTTGGAAAGGAGAGGACGGGTGGTACGCGGGGTTCCAGTTGATCAACCGGGAGGGGGAGACCCTTCACCGATGGCGTGTCGATCGAGGGACGCTCTTCCCGGACTCGGTCGAGCGGCGGGGCGCTCCCGAGCACAAAATTCTACACGGCTCTCACCTATTCCCGAACGGAGACGTCCTGTTCAACGCGGAGTACGTGGGGGCAGTGCGCATGGACGCCTGCGGGGACGTCCGCTGGCAGCTTCTGGAGGGTAACCATCACTCGATCACGCGCGCCGAGGATGGAACGTTCTGGATTTCTGGTCTCACCGAAGAGCTCCGAACGAAGAGCCAACAGTATCCGAATGGATACCCCGGTATCGACAAGCCCGTTTGGATCGATCAGCTCCACCACGTGAGTGCGGACGGAACGCTCCTGAACCGGATCAACGTCCTTGACCTTCTCTACTCGAATAATCTGGAGCGATACATCGTCAAGGCTTGGCAGCCGCATGCCGGCGATCAACAGCCGCGGACGAAGGACATCACGCACCTGAATGACGTAGAGCCCCTCTCCTCCTCGATGGCAGACGAGTATCCGCTCTTCGAGGCCGGCGACCTGGTGGTGTCGCTCCGAAAAATCAGCCTCGTGTTCGTCGTCGACCCAGATACCGGCGAGGTGAAATGGCACACCTCTGATCCGCTCATCATGCAGCACGATCCGGATTTCATTGGGGACGGGTGGATTGGGATCTTCGATAACAACCGGAACTTTACGGACCGGGGACGGATGCTGGGTGGCAGCCGCATCGTGGCCGTCCAGCCCCACACCGATTCCGTGGAGATCCGCTTCCCGACACCGACGTCGGACCTGCTCTACACCGACACGCAAGGCATGTGGCAGCAGCTTCCGAACGACAACATGTTGCTCGCAGAGGCGAAGGCCGGCCGCATTCTGGAGGTCGCCCCCGACGGTCGGACCATCTGGGAGTGGATCATTGAGCCATACAATAAGTCGAAGGTATCCCGAATCTCGGAGATGGCCCGGCACGACGTGTCACGGTCGGACGTCGCGTCCTGGCCATGCTCGTCGGTCGATTCGGTGCAGGCGGCGCCGTGAGTAGCAGCGGGCACCCGCGAGCGTCCAGGGGGTCCGGGATCGGTGATTTTGCCCGATATCCGAACAGTGTGTCTTTCGGAGAGTCGTCGTTATCGTGCACATCAGGGGAGCGTTCTACCGCGAAGCGTAGTTTAGCAGAATGTCGATGCCGTCGTCTTTGGAAAAGGGGCTTTTTATTTTCTCCGTAGCACTGCTCGCTTATCTGGGCGGCTTTGCGACCCGGTGGCACGACTGGTTCCCGAACGCGCACCTGGAGCGGGCGTCCCGACAGACGACGGCTCTGCTCACCACGTGGTCGGCAGGGCCTCCCAATCTGCACGACAAGGTGTACGATCGGTCAGGGGCACAAACTGTCCGCCCGGATCGCGTGCAGCCCGGGCTCACCCTCATTACCTCGTCCTGGTCTACGGATGAGGGGTGGACGGCCGGGCTCAACCTGATCGATGAGGGCGGGGCGGCTGTGCACCGATGGCGGTTCGACCGAAGGCGTCTCTTCCCCGACTCCGTAGACCGGAGGGGCAATCCGGCACTGAAGGCTATCCACGGAACGCACCTTTTTCCAGATGGAGACGTACTGGTGAACGTCGAGTACGTCGGGACGGCTCGTCTCGATGCATGTGGCCGCGTCCAGTGGCGATTGTCAGCCGGATCTCACCACGCAATTTCGCGGACGGAGGCGGGCTCGTTCTGGATCCCAGGCACGAGTCGCACGCCGCGGGCCGGCAGTGAGCAGTATCCTGACGGCTTCCCCGGCATCGAAGGGCGGGTTTGGCTCGATCAGCTCCTGCACGTCACTGCGGAGGGTGCGGTGACCGACAGGCTAAACGTGCTTGACGTTCTCTACGCCAATGACTTGGAGCGCTACCTCTTCAAAGCATACAAGCCCAATCGGGTGCCCGGGCACCGAAAGGGAGGCGGACGAGACGTCACGCACCTCAACGACGTAGAGTCCCTCTCCTCCTCGATGGCCGACGAATATCCTACATTCGAGGCTGGGGATCTGCTGATTTCGCTCCGCTACATCGACCTCGTGCTCGTGCTCGATCCCCAGTCCAAAACCGTAAAGTGGCACACCAGGACCTCACTCATCCAGCAGCACGATCCGGATTTCATTGGGAACGGGTGGATTGGGGTTTTCAACAATAATACCGACTATTCGAACCGGGGAGCCACGCTGGGGGGGAGCCAGATCGTGACCTTTCAGCCACACACGGACTCGATGAACGTTCGATTTCCAAGCTCCCGTTCAAAACCGTTCTACACCAACACGCGCGGCAAGTGGCAGCAACTGGCGAACGGAAACATGCTCCTCACTGAAGCCAATGCAGGGCGGGTGGTGGAAGTGACCTCGAATGGACGCACGGTCTGGGAGTGGATCAAGGCTCCCTACGAGGAGGGGCAAGTGCCGGTCGTAACGAAAGGAACGCGGTACGACCTCTCAAGGGACGATGTCGCCGCGTGGTCCTGTTCGAACAAGCCGTCCCGCTGACCTGCTCCTCCCAGTCTCACATGAATGTCGGGCACGGTGCCCTTCAGGACCGGGCGCTCTCCGGCCGAGGGGAGTGCGGGGCCAGCGACGGCATTTTGATGGCCAACTACCGGACCAGGCTGACTCTCGCCGAGTGAGAGTGCTCCACACTACACGTATAGCGGCACACTACAACATGTAACGGAATGAGCACGACAGATACTTTTTCCATCGCGAGAGCGGCCTTCCTCATCTCCGTTGTGGTACTCTCATTCCTGTACGGATACACGACCCGTCAGAACGGATTCTTTCCGGACCAGGTCATCCGACAGGTCCAGAAAGAGGCCAGCAACATCTGGTATCGGCCCTCCCTCACTACTCGAGTCTACGATCGGCGAGGGGTACGGATCAAGGACTCAAGTGCGATGCAGCCCGGACTGACGTTCATCAATTCGCTTTGGAACGATTCCGGAGAGTGGAATCCGGGATTTAACCTCGTCGACCGGGACGGCAATGTACTTCATAGGTGGCGTGTAGACCGCAGTACCCTCTTTCCCGACTCGGTCGACCGGCGTGGCGACCCGACCCAGAAAATCCTGCACGGATCGTACCTACTCCCCAACGGGGACGTTGTGTTCAACGTTGATTACGTGGGAACGGCACGTATCGATGCCTGCGGCAACGTGGTCTGGCGCCTGCCAAAGGGCAACCACCACTCCGTCGCGCGAGCCGAGGACGAGACGTTTTGGATTCCCGGAACGAGTAAGGAGCAGCACCGCACCACCGCCGAGCACCCGGACGGATTTCCCGGCCTCGATAATCCAGTGTGGCTCGATCAACTCCATCACGTGAGCGCGGATGGAACCCTTCTCAAGAAAATTAATGTGCTTGACCTCCTTTATGAAAACGACTTGGAGCGATACATCGTCCAGGCGTATCAGCCTCAGACGGGGGACAACCCGCCCCGAACAGCGGACATCACACACCTGAACGACGTAGAGCCCCTTTCGTCGTCGATGGCCGACGACTATCCGCTCTTCGAGGCGGGGGACTTGCTTGTATCCCTTCGGGATGTGAACCTTGTCCTCGTCGTCGATCCTGCTACGCGGACGGTGAAATGGTCCGGGTCGAGACCCATCATCAAACAGCACGATCCGGACTTCACTGGGGAGGGCCGAATTGGCATCTTCGACAACAACCAGGACTTTGTGAAGCGGGGTCGGATGTTAGGGGGGAGCCGCATCGTGACCGTGCAGCCGCGCACCGACTCCGCAGTTGTTCGCTTCCCCACGGCCCAGTCCGAGCCGTTCTACACCGACACGATGGGGAAGTGGCAACAGTTGGCCAACGGGAATATGCTTCTAACAGAGTCAAAAGCGGGCCGCGTCGTGGAGGTTTCTCCTAAAGGCCAGACGGTGTGGGAATTGGTTCGAACGCCCTACAACAATTCGAAGGTGCCCCGTGTATCAAAGGCGTCTCGCGTGGGTCTGACCCGTGAAGACGTGGCCGATTGGCCCTGTTCGTCGACGGCCCCTTCCACCTCATGACAATCATCAAACTAAATTCGATTTGCCCCTCATGGACACACTGGTTCGCTCCGTCCTCGTGCTTCTCACGATCGGTGTCGCTCTCTCTATAAGTCCGGACGCCGCCCTTGCCTACGGCGGACCGGGAAGCGTCATTTCCGGCATCGGCACGCTTCTGGCCGCCATTGCCGCCGTACTGGCCGCGCTCTTTGGCTTCGTCTGGTTTCCGCTGAAGCGGCTCTACGCCAAGCTGACCGATGACCCTACCGAGGAGGAAGAAGTCGCATGACCCTCGCGCTTGCCATCTTCGTCGTGGTGGGCTTTGCCGGGGTTCTCGAGTACTTAGATCTCCCGGAGCGGGCCCGAGCCGTCGGGGAGCGAAGCCGAGACGCCCTCGCGGTGTTCCGCAATGATTCGTTGAGCGACCGCGAGAAAGAAGAGGCCCTTCAGGGCCACGCGGGCCGCCTCTTTGCCCTGCTGGGCATCCTGGCGGGGGGCAGTGTCCTCGCCCTGGGCGGCCCCCTTGCCGTCGTGTGGGGCCTGGAGCGCGTCGGCGTCGGCTCCTTCGCGGCGGTCCTGCGCATTCTGCAACGCCTTGACTTCCTGGCCGCCACGATCATCGTCGGCCTGCTGGGCTATCTGCTCGTTCGATTCCTCCGTTCCCCATGAACTTCGACGAGCGCTACGGCACCCTCGACCGCCTCCTCTACCGCATCGCCTTCCGGGGCGGAACGGCCCAGCACGCGATGGCCGACATGGAGGAGATGGTGTTCCAGGACGAACTGGAATCCGTCTCGGCGGACGGCCCCGTCTTCATCACGTCGCTGCCCCGGGCCGGAACGACGATCCTCCTGAAACTCCTCTGGAACACTGGGGCCTTCGCGAGCCACACCTACCAGGACATGCCGTTCGTGCTCTGTCCGCTGCTCTGGAACCAGTTCTCCAGCCAGTTCGCGGAAGAGGACGTGGCCCGAGAGCGAACGCACGGCGATGGCCTCCAGGTCTCCGGCACGAGCCCCGAGGCCTTCGAGGACATGGTCTGGAAGCACTTCTGGCCCGACCACTACCAGAACGACCACATTCGCCCCTGGCGGTCGGACGAGAAGAACCCCGAGTTCAACGCGTTCTTCGAGACCCACATGCGCAAGGTGATCGCCGTCCGGCGGGACGAACGACCGGACGCGAGGCGCTATCTCTCGAAGAACAACCTCAACATTGCCCGCCTGGCTGCCCCACCGGCTCCGCTCCGCACGGGCACGTTCCTCGTCCCGTTCCGAACGCCGGTGCAGCAGGCCGCGTCCATGTATCGCCAGCACGAGCGCTTTCTGGAACTCCACGAGGAGGACGACTTCGTCCGGGAGTACATGGAGGCCATCGGCCACCACGAGTTCGGCAAGGGCCTGCGTCCGGTCAACTTCGACGACTGGCTCTCCGACGCCTCGGCCCCGAGCGACCTGGCCTTCTGGGTGGAATACTGGGTGGCCACCTACCGGCACATCCTCCAGCACGCGGACGACGCCGTCCTCGTGTCCTACGCCCGCTTGACCGCCGAGCCCACCGACAGCCTCTCGCGGCTGGCCGAGGCACTGGATCTGCCAGCGGCCGACCTCACGTCGCAGGCCGATCAGTTGCGTCCGCCGCGCACCCACTCGGTGGACCGGGACACCCTGCCGTCCTCCCTGGTCCAGACGGCAACAGACCTTTACGAGCGCCTCGACCGGGCAGCGGACGTGTGACTCACCGTGGGCCCTCCCGGCGTGGCAATCCCGTGGCAATCGTTCATTTCAAACAGTTCGTCCCCTCCGGATCCTTCCCCCTTCGTTTTTTTGCGACGATGGTTCTTCCGCACGTGGCCTGTCCTCGCCGACGCGCACTTCTCTTCGTGGCACTGTTTGCGTTCACGGTTCTCGGACCCGCCTCCGCGTCCGGACAGTCGCCTCCCCCCGACAGCACCACGTACGGGGCGGACGCCCTCACTGCCGCCTCGGAAGCCCCCCGTGTGACGCTGGCGGAGTGGGCCGCCGAGCGACGCCTCTGGATGCTGGATCGGGACCACGCCTACGGCGATCGATTCTATGACCGAGGGGTCTTCCGGCACATCACGCCCCGGATGGATCGGGAATACGCTATCGATCTGGCCACGTACCGCTACACGCCCGGGCAGGACCGGGCCTGGCACCGGCGCGACGGCGGCCTTCGGGTCCGAACGGGGAGCATTACTCGCAATCAGTGGGGCATCGTCACGCAGATCAAGCAAGCTGTCGGGATTGGGGAGGGACACACCTTGCAGTTCGACGCCGTCCTTCAGGAAGATGCGCAGGCGGAGCGCGGCCTTCTCGAAATTGGCTACGAATGGGCCATCACGTCCGCCCACCGCGTGGGCGTCCGCCACACGTTCGCCCAGTATAAACCTGATTTCGACGTCTCGCTCTTCTACCGGTACGGCACGGCGACGCGTGGACGGGTGCGGGCCGAGGTGACGGCCCTCGACGCGTACAACGACTTCTTGTTCGGCACGCTGGGCGTCTGGAAAGGAGAAGAAGAGTATGAGCGGATTTATGAACAGAACCCCTACCTGCTCCAGCTCTCCGCCGCCTCACCGACTCGGTATTCCTTACGGGCTGAACTGTACCTGGGCTGGCAGCCGACAAGTGAGCTGGTGGTGCAGTCGCAGTTCGAGGACCCCGTGCGCTACCGGGACCGCGAGACGGCCCACTATCTCGGGGCGCTGCTCGCGTACGACCTGGGACCGATCTCAGCGGGCGCCGTCTACCAGCGCGACCGATCGACCCTCGACCGTCGGGGGCTGCGCCCGGGCGTCACCAGCGACTACCGCACCGAGCAGCGGGACCAGCGCGCCGGGCTCTTCACGACGGGCGCGTGGGGGCCGTTTCGGGGGGGCGCCTGGGTTTTTCTGGAGGGATACACCGATCAGCAGCGAGGCTCCGACTTCCAGCTCTCGACCATCGACCAACCGCTAGACTGGACGGAAGCGCGCACCAACGTACAGCTTCGGGCCTACTACGCCCCGGCCCGAACCGGCGTATTCGCGGGGCTCGAATACATTGCACTGAACCGCCGTCCGACCGACCCGTCCGGCGTGATGGGCAAACAGTGGGCGACGGGGTGGGCCGGTCGTGGCCTCAGTCACTACCGAGGACCTGTGATCCTCGGGTACCGGTTCGGAAAGGGGGCCGTGTCGGTGGGCATCAACTACGACTTCGATGGGGACCAGAAGGGGGATCGGTTCGACAATGGCTTCTTTCGCTTCACAATTGGCTGGTGACTGAACCGGGCGAGCCCATCCGACCGATTTCGATTTGAGTCTCCGTCTATGCTCCCGATTCGCCGGTCAGGGTACACGCCACGACCGGAAGGGCGTACGGCTCTTGGACAAGAAAATCTCCTTAGTCTTCGTCGTCTCGGGACGAACCCATCCGTCCCGCCCGCATTCAGGGCCTTTGGCTTATCAGAGTCTTTGGCTTATCCGGGGCGCCAGCGATCCGCCGCCGCACTCCCCGCCTTGCCCGCTGCTTCCACCGATGAACGTACTCATCTGGGCCACGACCTTCGGCGCAGACCTTTGGAGCTTTACGAAGTATCTCGACGACCAGCCGGGGGTCACCGTCAAGGTTGTGATGGACGAACCGGACCGCTTCCGTCGTCAGGGCGTGCACGAGCTATACCCGCTCGATGCCGATCTGGTTAAGCGCCGGTTCTGGCACTACCTGGTTGGGGTGCCGGGCTTCGACGCGGACATTACGATCATGGACAACCGCACGCCGTTCTCCCGCACCTCCCCAAAGGCCCTGATGCTGTGGCACGGCTTCGGGTGGAAGGGACCGGACGACGAGGAAGACCTCTGGTGGCTGCATCGATCGTTGCGGCGAACGTGGGGGGACGCGCGGGAGCCGAACCCGGATTTTGCCTGGCAGTGCTTTGGGCCGTGGGACAAGAAGCACCGGACGGAGGTGACCGGCATTCATCCCGACAACTGCTACCTCCTCGGGGCCGCGAGTCACGATGACCTTCGTACGCCCATGGACCGCTCCCGTGCCCAGCCCTACTACCCCTTCGACGTCGTCGACGCGCCCACGGTGCTCGTGGCCCCCACCTGGCACTACGGCGAGGTCTTTGAGCATTGGGGCACCGACGAAGACCTTCTGAATCGCCTCGTGCGCCATGTGGGACAGCGCGGGGCCAACGTCATCCTGCGCCTGCACGACTCCTACCGATTTGATCGCGGCTACCGCGCGATGCTGGACGACCTGGCCACCCGCTACGACCACGTGATGCTGAAGTACAAGGATCGGTACCCCGACAACTACCTGGACCTTCAGGTAGCCGATACCCTCATCACCAACTACAGCAGTATCGCCAACCTCTTCTACGCCACCGGCCGCCCCACCATTCACGTCTACCCGGTGGCCGACGCCGACGAGGCCTTCATGTCGCGCACCTACACGTTCGCTGGAGTACTGGAGAGCAAGGTGGAGTCGGCCCGCCACATTTGGAAACTTCCCCCCGAGGAGCATGGGGGATTACTCGCCCACGACTTCGATCAGATGCTCGCCCAGGTAGACCAGGCGCTCGACGCCCCCGATTGCTGCCGCGACACCGCACAAACATTTTTAAACGACCACATGCTGGGCGCGGATGGACGCAACTGCGAGCGCATCTGGGAAACCGTGCAGGCTCTCGTCGACAATCGTCCCCCCGACCTACCTCCGCCCACCAATGCGAAGGGACGCGATTCATTGGAAAATTGACTACCGCAGCCGAGCTTTTCCGCGCACAGAGTCGATTGCGGGCCCGTCCCGTGTTTTATAGACTGTTACCTTTGCGATTTGCACCGCGCCTATACCAGGTGGTCTTGTTAGGAAAATGCAGGTGAGACGTCAAGGCGCGGTCCTCCAGAACGGCAGACGCCCACCGACTACAAATACGTCCTTCCCTTATTGCTCCGTGCGTCGGGGGCCTCTACCGACGGACGGGAATACACGTTCATCAGATTCGTACTTGAATTCTCCCGTTTGATGTCCGACGACACCACGCCCGAGATTACGCCCCACGAGGGCAAGCTTCTGGTTCTTACCCCCGGTCTGGGAGCCGTTTCCACCACGTTTATCGCCGGGGTCGAGTCGATCCGTCGCGGGCACTCCAAGCCCATCGGCTCCCTCTCACAGATGCAGACCATCCGGCTCGGTCGCCGCTCCGAGCACCGAAGTCCCCTCATCAAGGATTTCGTGGACCTCGCCCCACTGGACGATCTGGAATTTGGCGCGTGGGACGTGTTTGAAGATGACGCCTACGAAGCCGCCCGTCGTGCCGAAGTGTTGGACCAGGACGATCTGGCCCCGCTGGAGGACTTCCTCCACACCATCAAACCTATGTCGGCTGCCTTCAGCAAGGAATACGTGAAGCGGCTCGACGGCCCCAACGTAAAGCAGGGCGCTACGAAGAAGGACCTCGCCGAGGCCCTCCGTGAGGATATCCGACGGCGCAAGGAAGAAACCGATGCCGACCGCGCCGTCATGATCTGGTGTGGCTCCACGGAGATTTACATGAAACCCTCCGAGTGTCATCTCTCCATCGAAGAGTTCGAGGAGGGCATGGAACGCAACGACCCCTCCATCTCCCCCTCTCAACTCTACGCCTACGCGGCCATCAAAGAGGGCGTGGCCTACGCCAACGGTGCCCCCAACCTCTCCGCCGACATTCCCGCCCTGGAGCAGCTGGCCGAGCAAAACGACGTGCCCATCGCCGGCAAAGACTTCAAGACGGGCCAGACGCTGATGAAAACGATTCTGGCCCCCGGTATGAAGGCACGGATGCTCGGCATCGAAGGCTGGTTTTCGACCAACATCTTGGGGAACCGCGACGGGGAAGTCCTCGACGACGAATCGAGCTTCCGGGCCAAAGAAGTGACCAAGTCCGGGGTGCTGGGCACGATTCTTCAACCGGATAAGTACGACGATCTTTACGACGACCTCGACCACAAGGTATCGATCAACTACTACCCGCCGCGTGGCGACGCGAAAGAGGGCTGGGACAACATCGATATTTTCGGGTGGCTCGGCTACCCGATGCAGATCAAGCTCGACTTCCTCTGTCGCGATTCCATCCTTGCCGCGCCCATTGTGCTGGATCTCGCGCTCTTCCTCGACCTTGCCCAGCGCAGCGGGCGAAAGGGCATTCAGGAATGGCTTTCCTTCTACTTCAAGAGCCCACACGTCATCGAAGGGCACGTCCGCGAGCACGATCTCTTCATTCAGCATTTTCGGCTGAAGAACACGCTGCGCGTCCTCGGCGGCGCCGAGCCGTTGACGCATCTATCCGAGAATTACCCGATGTCCGAGAACGTCTCCGAACCGACCCCCTCGTCGAATGAGTGATACCGCTACCCCCCGCACCGGCGTCATTCTAGCCGCCGGCTTCGGCTCTCGACTGGCCGGCACCCACGAAACCACCGACCTCAAACCCCTCACCCCGGTCGCGGGCACCCCGCTTCTCATCCGGACCCTCAACAGCCTGGAGACGGCCGGGTGCAGCCGAGCCGTCATCGTGGTGGGCTACGGCATGGAAACCGTGCAGTCGGAAATCCAGGACCGCTACGACGGTCCCCTTTCCCTGACGTTTGCCGTGAACGAGCACTACGATCTGCAGAATGGGGTGTCCGTGCTGGCGGCCGAGCCGCACGTCGGCAAAGGCCCCTTTCTCCTCACCATGGCCGACCACGTGCTCGGGGATACGCTCATGGAGAAGGCCCGCCGTCACCGTCCGCCCGAGCGTGGGGCTACGCTGCTGGTCGACTACAAACTTGACATCATCTTCGACATGGACGACGCGACAAAGGTGCGCGTCGGCGACGGGCGCCCCAAAGCCATCGGCAAGACACTTGACGACTACAACTGCGTCGACACCGGGGTCTTCGTGGCCACCGACGGCCTGATGGAGGCCCTCTCGGCCGTGTACGCGGCGAAGGGCGACGTCGCTCTCTCCGACGGCATCCAACGCCTCATGGGCGAGGGCCGCATGCAAACGCTCGACATCGGTCCCGGCTTCTGGCAGGACGTAGACACGCCCGAGATGCTCGCCCACGCTGAGGAGATGCTTCGGGGCGACCTCGTGCCCGCCGAGTAAAGGTCGGTGTTTTGTAACGCCGTGGGTGGCCGAATGCAACGAACGTGGACGTCTTGGGCCTCCGACCCGGGCAGCCCGTTACCGTGAGCCTGTCTCGGGCGGCTACGTAGGGCACGTTCGGCCTTCTCACAATGAGGTACTTCTATGCCGCGTCGCGTTGTTCTCTTCTTCGTCCTCGGCCTGGGCCTCATCCTTCCAGGACACGCCCAGTCTCCCGATCAGAAAGGGTGCGAGGGGATTCCTGCGGAGTTGAACTGCAAGCTGCTCGACGACTTCGAAGCGACCCCTCCCGGTGATCCGCCTCGGAAGTGGCGAGCGCTCAAAAACCGGAAACCGGTCCCGCTTGCGACCGGGGACATGATGACCGAGCACAAAAACGCCTATGTGCGAAAAGAGGAAGGCAACCAATTCGTACGCATTTACACTGACCAAAGGGGACTGCGGATTGTGATGCCTTTCGAGAACGGCCCCCGGACCTGGAATCTCGACAAACGCTCAGTTTTGCAGTGGACGTGGCGAGCCCAAGATCTCCCAGACGGAGGAAACGAAAAGAAAAGGAGTTCGAACGACACGGGAGGAGCATTCTACGTCACCTTCGGCACCGATTGGCTCGGTCGGCCCAAGAGCGTAAAATATACCTATAGTTCGACTCTGCCGGTCGGTACGACCGTAGATTACGGACCACTGAAGGTACTCGTTGTAGCCTCTGGGGAGGAGCAAGGAACTGGCCAGTGGGTTCGCCACGAACGGAATGTCGTCGAAGACTACAAAGAGCTGTTCGGAGAACCCCCAGATGAGTCTCCTTCTGGAATTGCTCTTTGGAGCGACTCCGATACTCTCAATGAGACCGCAACGATTGATTTCGACGACATTCTACTCCTCTCAGGGTTCTCGAACGCCACGTCGACTGCTGCTTCTCAGAAGTAGCAGGGGGTGGACGCGTTCAATCCGGCGCTTCGCGTCCCAGTCGTCGATCCTCTCCGGCACGGTGTTACGACGACCTCCACTGTTCCGAAGCTGGCTCTTCGCTTTGTCAGGTTAACATCCTGCGGTTTCCTCCCGTAACCGGTAATCTGCCTTGCCCCTCCACGATCACCATGGCGACCGAATACGACATCGACTTCCGGACGCACCCGGAGGCCTACCGCTACCAGTCCGGCGAACAGGGCGTGTTCAAGGTGCAGCCCTACAAGGACGAACTCCTGCCGCACTGGGGCTTCAAGGACGAGGACACGGCCGAGGACGCCGTGGCGGCGCTCCGCGAACAGTACGACGCGTACCGCGAACGAGAGGACTTCGTGGGTATGGACATGGCGCGCAAGTACCTCCAGATGGGCTTCACGCGGGCCATGCGGTACGCCAAGTACCCGGGCGGGCAGAAGTACGACGAGGACGGCACGGAGCGATCGCCGCAACAGTGGGCCGACTCGGAGAAGCGAGCCGCCGCCGTCGTTTTTCGAAATGCCTGGCAGGAGGTGACCGACGATTCGACCTACCAGCGGCTGAAGGAGCAACATCGGGAGGAGGTGTACGATCCATCGGTCAGTCCGATGGAAGAGTAGCAGATTGGGGACGCTCGGCGAAAACGAGTCCAGTATCCCTCTCTCGTAGTGAGGATGGAGGACTGGGCCGAGCAAATTGCGGTGCCGGTTGAGCGGCACTGGATCGAGGGGGAGGGGGTACAGTTGCATGGGCGGCCGGCTCGATGGACGGCCCGCTCGTGGTGCTCCGCCACGGCTTCCCCGAGTTCTGGTACGGCTGGCGTCACCAAATTCCTCCACTTGCCTAGGCGGGCTACCGCGTCCTCATCCCGGACCAGCGGGGCTACAACCGCAGTGAGATCTCGACCTCCTTACGGCGGACGTGCGCCATCTTCTCGCCGCTACCGGGCGCGACCGGGCTCACGTCGTGGGCCACGACTGGGGAGCGATGGTGGCCTGGAAACTGGCGATGACGCCCCCGGAAGCCAGAGGGGTCCCGAATTGGGATGCTTCGCCTGCGGAAAGAAAAAAACACAGGAGAGCGTCCAGCTACCTCACTCGCCGGTTCCCCAGAATCCTCTCCGCTGCGGTTCGCAGTCAGGAGCCACCGAGAAGGACGGTTTTGAGAACATCGTCGTCCAGGCGGTGCCCGCCCTCGAACGTGCGGATCGTGGCCGGAATGTCGTGCTCATCAAGCCGCCGCCGCACCGCCGCCCGCTGGTCGTCCGTCACGTGCGGGTCCTTCGTCCCCACGACGATCGTCAACTTCATGGTCCGGAGCCGGTCGGCGTGGGCCGAGAGGTCGAGATCGTGGGCGGGCGCGCCGCCCCATAACACCAACCGGTCGATTGTCGTGTCTCCGAGCAGGGCCCACCGACTGGCCGTGGCCGCCCCCTGGGAGAAGCCAAGCACGGAAGTGGACGGGACGTGTCCGTCGGGGCGAAGGTGACGGACCGTCGCGTCGAGATAGGAAACGTAATCGTCGATTTCGTTGTCCCGATTCGCCCGGGTCATCCAGGAGGCGCCCACCTCCTCGTGCGCCTCCAGGCCGTCGACGTAGAAACGAGAGAGTGCCTCTGGCGCCACGACGTAGCGGTCCGCCCCGGCGACCGGGTCGAACGCCTCGACGAAGTCGGCGGCACGCTGCCCATAGCCGTGGAGCCCCATCCACCATTCGGGGGCGTCCGACGGACCGATGGTGGCAACCCGCGCCGTGCGGGTCACCTCCAGCGAATGGAAAGACGGTGTGGCCATGGCTACGGGGTGTTCAAGAAACGGTCCCGTCACGGGCCGCTACGGCCTCGATCCGATCGAGCGCCTCCTCGGGCGTCGAGACGACGTGGACTAGGTCGGTGATCGCCTTACGGGCAAATCGCCCCTCCCGAAGCTCGCCGAAAAAGTCGAGCAGGGTATCAAAGAAGCCGTCGACGTTGAGGATGGAGATGGGCGGGTCGTGGTAGCCTAGTTGCTTGAGGGTGAGCACCTCCATGAACTCTTCCAGGGTCCCATACCCCCCCGGCAGCACAACAAACGCGTCGGCCCGCCGAACCATGATGCCCTTCCGCTCCCGCATCGTCTCGGTGACGATGAGCTCGTCGGCGTCGTAGGCGATGCCCTCCCGGTCTTGCAGCTTCGACGGAATGACCCCGGCGATCTCTCCCCCGGCCTTACGGGTTGCGAGCGCGAGCACGCCCATCAGTCCCACCGCCCCGCCCCCGTACACGAGACTGTGGCCTCGCCGGCCGAGCTCACGCCCCAGTGCCCTGGCAACGGGGGGGTACGTGTCGGCAATGGAATCACTCGACGAGCAGTAGACACAGATCGAAGCCATAGGGAAAATAAATGAGAAGAAATGACCATTGAGAAGGCGGAACGTAACCACCCGTCCGCGGAAATGCGATCTCGTTTCCGAAGAATTGACTTACAAAGACCGTGCCTGGGCCGCCTCCATTTCACGTCGACGGCTGGGCCACACCAAGCGCCTGAATCACGTCGCGTCCCTGGTCCAGGTGACGCTGCTGATGCGCCACGGTGGCCCCGAACCAGGCCCCGACGCTGATGCGCAGAAGCGGGACGGCCGGCGAGGACACGCGGAGGCGCCGGAGATCCAATCCCTCCGCGTCGACGACACAGGTTGCAAATTGATCCTGCAGGGCCCGGAACTCCTCCATCGCCTCGCCCGCGTAGAGCGTCTCCGCCGACGCCGGCTCAAACACCGACGGAGCCGTGAACGTCCAGCCGGAAGAGGGCTTCATGGATCGCACAAACCACCGGCTTACGAATCCGTAGCGGAAGGGCGGTTCGCCGTAGGGGCCGTTCTGGCGTGCGTCCTGAATGGCCTGCTCCAGCGAGTTCAGCAGGAGCCACCCGGCGGTGTTCACGTGGTCGAGAATCTGAGCCACCGACCACGTGTCCGGATTGGGGGGGCGACGGAGCATGTCCTCGTCGACGCCGGCCACGAGTGCCGTTGCCTCGTCTTTCAGGGCGAGAAAGTTGGACCGGTAGGTGTCTAATTGATCGTGCATCGCAGGGGGGTCGGGACGCGTACGTCAGGAAGGGTCAGTGTACATCCAGTTCCAACAGTCCCTCTCGAACCAGGGACACGAGCAGGTCCACGAAGGCCTCGTCCTCGAAGTGGGGCGTAAGGGTATCGGCGGGAATGCGCTCGCGGCCCGTCACGAGCGGTGCCGCGTAGGCGAGGTCGGGGTCGAGCGACACCGCGTCCCCGTTGGCAAACAGAGTCGTCGTGCCGTCGCTGTGTTCGATGAAGGCGAGATTCGAAACGGGTCCCCGGCGCAGGTCCGTGCCCTCCCGCAGCGCGTCGACGAGGGCGGACGCCGACACAGGGCTCTCGGCCGGCACAGCCCGACGATCCCGGGACGGTTCGGTCAGGTAGCGGCCGAGCCACCGGTCAATGTCGTTGGGATCCTTCAACAATCCCTCCAGGAGTTGGTGCACCTTGGTCCGGGCCGACGCCTGAATCGCCCCGGGGTCCTCCACGGGCTTCAGGTCCGGATCGCTGTAGCGCGCATCCGGGTCTACCTGCTCGATAGCATGTTGCAGGAAACCCCCGATGAGCTCCTGGTGTCGGGGCGCGCGAAAGCCGACCGAGTAGGTCATACACTCATCGTCCTCAGCGATGCCGTGGTGGGCCACCCGCGGCGGAAGATAGAGCATGTCCCCAGGGCCGAGAACAAAGGACTCTTCCGGCTCGAAGTCGGCGAGGATGCGCACGTCGAGGTCGGGCACGATCTCTTCGGTCTCCACCGGCTCCGTGCCGATTTCCCAACGCCGGTGCCCCTGCCCCTGTAGCAGGAAGACATCGTAGTTGTCGATGTGGGGCCCCACCGTTCCGTGCGTGGGGGCGTAGCTCACCATGATGTCGTCGATCCGCCAGTCCGGGAGAAAGCGGAAGTGGTCGAGCAAGGCTCCGACCTCCGGAATCAGGCGATCCACCTCCTGCACGAGCACAGTCCAGTGCGTCTCGGGAAGATCCAAGAACGCTTCCTGATCGAACGGCCCGTGCCGGAGCTCCCACGGATGCTCGCCCCCCTCTTTGAGGACGAGGCGACTTTCCACCCCGTCCTCGCAGGCAAGCCCGGCCAGTTCATTCGGGGAGAGGGGAGATCGAAAATTCGGCAGCGCGTCCCGCACCACCAACGGCTTCTTTTGCCAGTGGGTGTCCAGAAACGCTGCGGGCGAGCGGTCGCCGAGGAGGGTAGACGTAGGCGAAGCAGTCTGCATGTAGATTGACGCGTTGCCAGAATCAAAACGGAGAAGGCTCTCCCCTCATTGCCACCACGAATCGTGGTCCACAAATCCCGGGCGGGCATCTCCCCCCGCCTCCACGGCCCCCATCCGCTCCACTCCTGCGGGGCCATCCGCCGTTCCTGAACAGGAGCCCCGACGACACCGGACATTTATCCGAGAAGGAACATCAGTCCTTTGATCGCAGGCCAGAGGAGCAAAAGGGCCAGGAACCACGCGACCCACCGCACGCTCGACCGGCGCTGGGGAAACTCGTAGTCGCAGTAGGGGCACCGTTCCACGTCGCCGGTGTCCTCAAATTCCAACGCGCAGGAAGGGCATTCGCGAGTCGACGCCATCGGTGCGGAACGACAAACTGGTGGAAGAAATTCTGCCGAGTCGGGACGCTGCCCTCCCCCCTCGTCACGCGTTCAGGAATCACGAGGACGCTTCTCAGTACGCGAAACGGAGTCGGGCCTAGAGCTGCGAGGCAAGCTCGTTCAGCAGCATCGCCACGTCCTCCTCCTGCATATCATCGGGATTCATGCCGGGAAATTCGGGCCCTGCATCGTTCAATGGCTCCCGGGCAGCTTCGAGGTCCAACTGGTGCAGAACGACCGCCGCAACGCCGGTGGCCGCAGCCGATAGGAGGAGTGCTTTCAGAACCTTGGACATGGGAATGGGTGCGGGTGGATATCAAGAGTCGTGGGACCCCCTGAACGGTGGGGACCGGGGTTGAGTTCTGTTCGTTTCGCGTGGGCGTGTCGATTCGACGGATGGTTTGCGTCTGCCGTCAGCGTATCCGGGGGAGCCTCGCTTTTCAAGTCTCCGAAAAGGTCTGTTCCGCAGGAGTCGGTCCGGTTACCGCCCTCCTCGAATGACGAAGCAGAACGGACAGATAACAGATACGAGACGAACCTGAGCCGGACACGGATGTTTTATCATGTCCTGTATGACGTATTTCGTCCCCGGTATGAAGTGCCTCGTTTTTCGCTGGCTTCTTTCCCTTCTCGCGGGGGGGCTCGTGCTGCAATTGGGGGCGTCGCCGGTGATGGCCCAGGACGCCCCTGCCATCCGCATCGCCCGGGTACAGTACCAGGGTGGGGGCGACTGGTACAGCGACGAGGAATCGCTCACAGAATTGATGACGTTTGCGCGTCAGCAGACGCTTTTGGACGTGGGTCGACAGGAGGAAACGGTGAAACTGACAAGCGACAAGGTTTTCTCCTACCCGTACCTCTACCTCACGGGCCACGGAAACGTCACCTTCTCTTCGTCGGAGGCCGACCGCCTGCGCCGCTACCTGCTCCAGGGGGGGTTCCTCCACATCGACGACAACTACGGCCTCGACGAGTATATCCGGGAGGAGCTCAAGAAGGTCTTTCCCGAGAAGGAACTCGTCGAACTGCCGTTCGACCATCCCATCTACCACATGCAGTACGACTTTCCGGACGGCCCCCCCAAGATCCATGAGCACGACGGCGAACGTCCTCAGGGCTACGCTCTTCTCGACGACGACGGACGGGTGATGGTGTACTACACCCACGAGGTCGACCTGGGCGATGGCTGGGATCCGGCGTCGGTTCATGACAACCCGCCCGAGAAGCGCCAGGCCGCCCTCCGGATGGGGGTCAACATTCTCTCGTACGCGATGACGCACTAAGGGGGTTGGGACACCCGTTCCACCCACACGCCCTCGGAGTTGAGACGCCCTCGGAGTTGAGATTGTAGGGCGCCTCGCCGATAACCAGATTTCTGTTTCACGTTGTCGCCGCGCTCTCGTACATTGCGGAGTCGTCCCGCCGACCGTTTCGCACGACCCTTTCCAACTTCCTCGTTGCCCATGAGCACCCTTGCCACCCAGGACCCCGAGATCCACGACGCGATTCAGAAGGAGGTTCACCGCCAGAACGACGGGTTGGAGCTCATCGCCTCCGAGAACTTTGCTTCACGCGCCGTGATGGAGGCAATGGGTACGCCCCTCACCAACAAATACGCCGAGGGACTGCCCGGCAAGCGGTACTACGGCGGGTGCAAGTACGTAGACGTAGCCGAGAACCTGGCCCGCGACCGGGCGAAGGAGCTTTACGACTGCGACTGGGTGAACGTGCAGCCCCACGCCGGTGCACAGGCCAACAGTGCCGTGTACCTCACTTTTCTGGATCCGGGCGACACCTTCCTCGGGCTTGATCTCTCCCACGGCGGCCACCTTACCCACGGGTCCCCCGTCAACTTCTCCGGGATTCTCTACAATGCGGAGTACTACGGCGTAGAGAAAGATACTGGTCGCATCGACATGAACAAGGTGCGCGACCGGGCGAAGGAGGTACAGCCCAAGATGATCTCGATCGGGGCCAGCGCCTACCCCCGCGACTTCGACTACGCGGCCTTCCGCGAGATCGCGGGCGAAGTGGACGCGTATCTGTGGATGGACATGGCGCACACGGCCGGCCTCATCGCGGGCGGGGTACTCAACGACCCAATGCCGCACACCCACGTAGTGACGACGACCACCCACAAAACACTCCGCGGCCCCCGTGGCGGCATGATCCTGCTGGGCAACGACTACGAGAATCCCCTGGGCAAAACGGCCCGCAAGAGCGGCCGCACCAAAATGATGAGTGAGCTACTGGACTCGGCCGTCTTCCCCGGTACGCAGGGCGGCCCCCTCATGCACGTCATCGCCGCCAAGGCGGTCGCCTTCAAGGAGGCGCTCCAGCCCTCGTTTGCCGAGTACGCCGAGCAGATCGTCGAGAACGCGCAGGCCATGGGGGCGGAGCTGAAGGAGCGGGGCTACGACCTCGTCTCCGGCGGTACGGACAACCACCTCGTCCTCATCGACCTGCGCAACAAGGGCCTCACGGGCAAAGAGGCCGAGACCGCACTCGAAGAGGCAGGCATTACCGCCAATAAGAACATGGTGCCCTTCGACGACAAAAGCCCCTTCGTCACGAGCGGCCTTCGACTCGGCACGCCCGCCATGACGACGCGCGGCTTCGGCACCGAGGAATTCATCCGCGTGGCTCAACTGATCGACCGTGTGCTTCAGAACCCCGAAAATGAGGAGGTGCAGCGGGCCGTCGAACAGGACGTCAACGCCCTCTGCGAGGCCTTCCCGCTCTACGACTTCGCCGTTGCTTAGAGCGGAACGCACCCAGGCGCCGGGCGGTTCATAGTGGCTACGTGAGCCCGCTGTATTCGTCGTTCTCCTTCTCGCTTTCTTCCACCGACCCGACCGGAAGTTCGATGCCGTCGATGGACCGTAGTGCACTGAGCTCGTCCGCCCGCGCCGACCTGGTAAAGCTCGGGCGAAAGCTGTACGACCGGGCTCTCATCCGCCGCGAAGACGAGCTGATTACCGACCCACGGGGCCAGCCCATTGGCTGGTTGCTGGATACGCGCATTCCCATGCTCGACGGAGAATTGTTTCAGGAAGTGGGGGAGGTACTGGCCGGGCGGCTGCGAGATCGAGACCTGTATCAGATCGTAGGATACGGCTTCGGCGCGTACCCGCTTGTGTGTAGCGTGCTCTCCGTCCCCGACAGTGATCTGTTCAACGGCGGGCTCGTCCGCGAGGAACGAAAGGAGCACGGGCGGCGGCGCTTGGTTGAGGGCCCCATCGATCCGTCCGAGCCCGTGGTCCTGCTTGACGACATCATCAACAGCGGGCGCAGTGCGTCGCAGGCCCTGCATCTACTCCGGCGCGAGGACCTCAACGTGGTCGGCCTGCTCACGATCTTCAACTTCACCTGGAGCAGCGGCCAGTCGCGAATTCAGGACGAGGGACTGTGGGTCGATTCACTGCTGGACCTGAACCTTCAGGAAGGCACCAACAGCGGGTCCGACAGTGCGTAGCCACGTTGTGAGGGTCGAGCCTGCATACGGGCCGGTCAACCGCCCCTGAACGCGAGGCCTGGGGCCTTCTTTCATTCACCTCACCATTGTAGTCGCATGCCAGAGGCTCCTTCGCCAGATACGGAAATGACGCCGCAGGTGCAGGGCGACGGGGCAGTGGGAGACCCGGACGCTCCCGACGAACGAGGGGTCATGCCCTTCCTGGCTCACCTCGAGGAATTGCGGTGGACCCTCATCAAGGCCGGGGCCGGTGTCCTCGTCACCACGATCCTCTGCGCCTTTTTCAGCGAGTGGATCGTCGATCGCGTCCTCATCGGCCCGACTCGTCCGGATTTCTTTATGTACGACGTGCTTGGGATGAGTGCGGAGGAGATCAACCTGCTCAATCGCACGATTACGGGCCAGTTCTTCGCGGACATCGGGACGATTATCGTCGTGGGAATCATTGCCGGTTCGCCGGTCATGGTGTACTACTTCTGGGCGTTTATCGAGCCGGCGCTCTACCCGCAGGAGAAATCGGGGATGCGGTTTGCTGCGGTCTTCGCCGCGTTTTTCTTTCTGCTCGGCATCGCGTTCGGATACTTCATTCTTACGCCCCTAGCCCTACAGTTTTTCTCCCAGTATACGCTTTCCCCTCAGATCGAAAACCACTTCGACATCATGACGTACTTCAGCATGGTGTCGTTCTGGGCCCTGGGGACGGGATTGCTCTTCGAACTACCGGTTGCGGTGTATTTCCTGGCCAAAGTGGGGCTCATTACCCCCGGGGCCATGCGGACGTATCGGAAGTACGCACTCCTGGTTGTGCTCGGTATTGGGGCGTTCCTCACGCCGCCGGACCCGATCTCGCAGATCATCGTGGCGCTGCCGCTATTGGGGCTTTACGAGTTGTCGATTTATATTGCCGTGTACGTGACCCGTCGGCGCCGTCGTCGTCTTGGGATGGACGAGTGAATGGGTCGAGGGTTGAGCGTTAGAGAGTTGAAGGTTGCGCGTTGAGGAAGAAGAGAAGTTCGTAGAGCGGGACGCATAGATGGTCCAATCTTCACTCAGAACGCCCAACCCAAAACGCTGAACTCTCAACTCCCAACCCTCAACTCAAAACTCGAAAATTCAAACCTCGAAACGCGAGCTCGGCGTGATGTTGGCGGAAAATAACGCCTGAATGCAGTCTCATCGCCCCAGCGCACAGCAGATCGATCGTCTCATGGTTTCGAACCGCGCAAAGGCTTCACTCCTCATCGTTGCGCTGGCCTCCTCCCTGTTTCTCGGGATTGCCGTGGGGGCCTGGATGCCCTCGGACGACGACTTCTTCGAGCTCCGCAAAAACTTCCGCATCTTTGGCGCCGTCTACGAGGAGCTCGTTACGGGCTATGTGAAACCGGTCGACCCAGAGCACCTCATGCGCGTGGGCGTGGACGCGATGCTGGGTGAACTCGACCCGTACACGTCCTTCCTCGACGAGGCCGACAACGCCAACCTCGACATGATTACGAAGGGACGGTACGGAGGGGTCGGACTCGACGTGGGCAAGCGTGGCGGCAAGATTACCGTGGTGTCTCCCGTGGAGGGCGGTAGCGGCTACAAGCAGGGCATCCGGACCGGGGACGTGATCACGACGATCGACGATCAGCGTGTTGGACCGCTTTCGGTTGAGGACGTGGAAACCCTTCTGCGCGGGGAGCCGGGCACGGCTGTGGAGGTCGTCGTCGAGCGCGAAGGCGCCCCTGCCCCTCTCACGTTTGCCCTTACCCGCGAGGAGATTGACCTCGACAACGTGACTTATCGCGGCAGAGTGGGTCCCGAGTCCGATGTCGGGTACGTGAAGCTGGAGCGCTTTACCCGGAGCGCGGCCTCGGACCTCGAATCGGAGCTACAGGCGCTTACGGAGACGGGCGAGATGACGGGCCTGATTCTGGATCTGCGCGACAATCCCGGGGGTCTGCTCCGCGCCGCGGTCAGTGTGGCGGAGCTTTTCGTCGAGAAGGGGGCGACGGTTGTGTCTACCGAAGGACGCATCGCAAAGGCCAGCAGCACCTACCGCAGCGATCGTCCCCCTCTTCTCCCCGACCTCCCTCTCGTCGTCCTCGTAAATGGCTACAGCGCATCGGCGAGTGAAATCGTGGCCGGGGCCATCCAGGATCACGACCGGGGTGTCGTCCTGGGCACCACCACCTACGGAAAGGGGCTGGTGCAGGCCATCCGCTCCCTCCCACACAACACGTCGCTCAAGATGACGACGGCCCAGTATCGCACCCCCAGCGGTCGCAGCATCCAGCAACTCTCCCCCGTCGCCCGCGACACGAGCACTGCCGCCCTGCAACAGGGCTCGGATAGCACGTCGGCGATGGCGACCCACGAGACCACTCACGGCCGCACCGTGCGCGACGGCGACGGCCTCCGCCCCGACGTGCGAGTCGCTGCCGACTCGGCAAGCGCCCTCGAAGAAGCCCTGAAGCGCAACGCGGCCTTCTTCTATTACGCCAACCACTTCGCGGCGTCCCGGGACAGCCTCTCCCCGAACTTCACGGTGACCGACGCCATCTACGACGACTTCCGGGCATGGCTGGAGGAGGAAGATTTCCGCTATCCGACCGACGCAGAGCACGCCATCAACAAGCTGCGCGAGCGGTTCGGCGCGGCGAACTACGAGGCGGTGAAGGAAGAAGTTGCTGTGCTGCGGGAGGCCGTGCGGGCCGAGAAGCGGGATGCCTTCCGCGAGCACGCTCCGGCCCTCAGACACCACCTGAAACGCGAGATCCTGGCCCGCTTTCGCAGCGAGTCGCAACGGATCGCCGCCCTCCTTCCCCGGGATCGGCAGGTGACGACGGCGGTGGACCTACTGCACGAGCCCGATCGCTACGCTGGCATTTTGACCCCCGCCGAAAACTGATCGGGGGCTCGGTGAGCGCATGCCCGACGCGACGATTCTCCTCTGATCCCCACAGGACGCATTCTCGACGCTACGATCGAACGAGCAACGGCATGACACTGCTTGAGGCCGCCGGGCTCGCCGTCGCGGGCCTCGGGGCCGGCTTCGTTGCCGGACTGGTGGGCGTGGGCGGTGGGGTAATCTTTACCCCGGTGCTGTTTGCCATTTACGGCGTGCTGGGCGTACCGGGGGCGGTGCACACTCCGCTGACGGTGGGCACGGGGCTCTTCTGTACGGGCCTCGCGGCGGGAGCCAGCGCCCTTCACCACGTGCGGCGGAACGCCGTACACCCGCGGATGGCGTTGGGCGTGGGGCTGGCGAGTGCGGGGGCAGTAGGCCTCGTCTCGGGCCTCGTCGTCACACGGCCGTGGTACGACAATCGCCTCTTCCAGCTTCTCTTCGCCGCGGTCCTGGTCGTGGTGGCCGTGCGCATGGTGCGCGGGCCGGCGGCCGCCGATTTTCAAACATGCGAACGCGTCGACACGCCCCGATGGCTTCCCTGGCTCGGGACGGGGACGGCGGCCGGTGCAGTCGCCTCGGCGGTCGGCGTCGGGGGCGGCGTGGTCCTCGTTCCGTCGTACAACCGGTTCTTCCACCTGCCTCTCCACCGGGCGGTCGGGACCTCCAGCGCCACCATCTTCGTCATCTCGGCCGTGAGTACCGTCGCCTACGCGTGGTTGGGCGCCGGCATTGGGGGGCGGCCCCTCGCCGTCGGGTACGTGGACGTGGGGACGGGGCTCCTGCTGGCCGTGCCTGCGGTCGTCGGGGCGCAGGGTGGGGCGGCCCTCGCGCACCGCATCGAGACCGGTTGGCTTCGGTGGAGCTTTGCCGCCCTTGCGGTCGTTGTTGCGGGTCGGCTGGCGTGGAACGCCGTAGGATAAACGGGCCTGCAGTTCCTCTCCTGCGAGGACCGTTCGACTATGCCCCGGTCCACCGAACAGAATGCCGTTTCCAGTCAGAGCTGTACTTCATGAGTTTATCCCAGCGCATTTTCGCACACGGGCTCGCCCTCGGCGATGACGCCCAGCACCGGATTTACGGCGATCGGAAGCGGCAGCTCTTCGCTGGGCTGGCGGGCACCGTGGTCGAGATCGGGCCGGGGACGGGCGTGAACCTGCCGTACCTGCCGGACGGCCTCCGCTGGATTGGGCTGGAGCCGAACCCGCACATGCACGACTACCTCCAAGAGCGACTCACAGGGCGAGATATCGACGCCGAGCTCCGCACGGACCCCGCCCAGAACACCGGTCTGCCCGACGCCTGCGCCGACGTGGTGATCAGCACCCTCGTCCTCTGCTCCGTCCCTACCCTCGACGACACCCTGGCCGAACTGCGACGTATCCTAAAGTCCGGCGGGCGTCTTCTCTTCATCGAGCACGTGGCGGCCCCCCGCGACACGTGGTTGTACACCCTGCAGCGCGGCATGCGTCCCGTCTGGAAACGACTGGCCGACGGATGCCACCCGGACCGCGCGACCGGTGCCGCTCTCCGGCGGGCCGGCTTCTCCTCAGTCTCGTTCGACCGATTCGACACCGGGCTGCCCGTCGTGTCCCCCCACGTCATGGGCGTAGCGACGGTGTGAGTGTGAAGGCGCCATCCCGAAGAAGAAATTCTACACGCTGAAACCGTCCGGTCATTTTGCAAACATGCCAACGTTCAGCGTCGGACGTTCAACATTGTGTGGAGTCGGAGGCTGATTCTCTTTCGTCGGACGGCGCCCTTCCGGGGAGAATGGAACTACGACGCCGGGGCACCCTCTTCGTCCGCAATCTCGTCTACATCTACCGGCGGCAGGTCGTGGTACCAGTCGTGGTGGGGCGACCACGCGTGGCACTGATGACACTGCGTCTCGCGCCACACTTTCCCGCACTCTGGACATTCGCCGTGCGTGTCGAACGTGTGCCAGCTGTGTCCGCACTCGCAGGTCCACTCCGCGGAGGGTGGGGGCTCCCACTCACATTCGGGACAATAAATCTCCATCAGACAGAATCGCAGTGAAAGGACTGTGAGCGGGCTGGGTCGCGGTGGATGCCGTCCGGCCCATCCGTTAGCATTGTAGTGCGTCGCCCTCCCTTCCTGTTTCCCCTCCCGGCATGCCCGACTTCGACCTCGAAAACTTCACGCACCGTCTCCTCGCCGAATCGCTCTTTTACGACCTGGAATACGGGCTTGTGGGAAGCGTGAGTCTCATTGACCCTGAGACGGAGCGGGAGATGTACATCGCGTCGTTCATGCCCGACGACGGGGCGTTCATGATTGAAGAAGCCACCGCCTGGGAAGACCCCCCCGAACTGGAGGACGAGGAGGACGTAGCATACGCCCTCGCTACCGAGAGCACCGTGCACGGCACGTACGAGATTCCGGAGGTGGCCGCGAACACTGTCCTTACCCTTGCCCGCGAGCACGATCTCCTGCCCAGCGTCACGGTGCTGTTCGAGGACGAAGAACTCTGACCGCACCTTACCGGCGTGCCTGCCCCGGCGCCGACCAACCTGACCAATCTCACGATCGGGTCAGCGTGAAGCCCGCGTCCGTCATCACCTCCTCGAGCTTTTCCTCCAACCGGTCGCTCTCAACGATTGTCAGTTCGGTTCCCCGGCGCACCTTGGAGAGCAGCGTGTGCTTATTGATGCCCTCCACCTCCTCGGCCACCTTCGAAATCTTCAGGTACGGCTTGAGGGCCTGAAGCTCCTTAATTGTCATGATCGAAGCAACGCATCGGTGTGAACGACGAATCGTTCAATATGACTTTTTATTATCCAATTCAACTTCTCCTGTTTCGTTTGAGCGACCAAATATCCGCGGGGGTATTTTTTATCTACCAATAGGAACATTATTTAGCCCATCGGATTAAATTTTGTGCGATAGACGAAGTTATCCGTCACCAGACCCCGCGAGGTTCCTATGATCCCCTCCTATCGATCCACTGCTCGGTCCAACCAGCCCAACTCAACCACCCCTTCCTCCCGATACGTCTACCGGCATCATCTCCGCGACCTACAGGGCGCCGTCGGTGCGTCAATCGGAAAGGGATTCGACGTTCTCAGCCGACAACTCAATACGCTACACTGCAAACGGGACGTCAATACGCCACACCGCAAACGGGACGCTTGAAGGTAGGGTACTCTGTGGACGGGACGGTGAGGAGACACAGCTACTGAACGCGGGTCCACCCGTGCCAGTATAACTGGCGGCAGCTTAATCGCTCGTCGTCCGTCCTTCTCGCACCAATCCGTTCGACGCCTCATGGCCGCAGGTTCGACCCGTGCAACCGTAGCCCCCGACACCGCCGCCGAGCACTATCGGAAGTGGAAGCGGCTCGCTCCTCTCGGTCTCACAACCGTCGGCCTGGGTGCGAGCCTGATCGGCCAATCTACAATTTTGAAGTCCGAAACGCGGTCGACCTGGAAGTGGGTGGCCCTCGGGACCGTGAGTCTCGTTGTGTTCAACGCGGGGCTCTGCCTTTTCGGCGACGCCGTGAAGCACCGGGCGCTGTACGAATGGGCCGACCCCGAATAACCGCCCTCGACCGATGCGTCCGGCCTCTTTGTGGACCGTTTCCCCTTTCAGCGTAGAAAGGCGAGAAGGTTGAACGGTGGTCGGTACTGAGGCTCCTATTCTCCATCTGCCGTATCGGTGGGCTTCCGGAAGACGAGCACGTGCTGGCGGGGAAGCATCTCCTGGGTCCTCACCCATTCAAATCCGACGGCTTCCAGCTCCTTGCGCGCCTGCGCCTCTGTCATCTTGTGGAGGGGCTTGATGGGAATGCTCGGGTCCTCCTTTCGGTACTCTACGAGGTAGACGCGCCCACCCGGCACGAGAGCGTCCTTGAGGCTGAGCATCATCTCTCGCGGATGCGAGAACTCATGGTACGCGTCTACCATCAGGGCGGCGTCAACGGAATCGGACGGCAGATTGGGGTCGGTGACGGTGCCGCGCACGGGCGTCACGTTCTTGATTCCCCTCTCGTCCATTTTGGACCGCACCATGTCGAGCATCTCGGGCTGGATGTCCACGGCGAAGACGCGGCCCTCCGGCACCCTCGGCGCGATGCGGAACGAAAAATACCCGGTCCCGGCTCCGATGTCCGCGACCACCTCGTCCGGGGCCAGGCGCATGCTGTCCACGAGGAGCTCGGGCTGTTCGCTCTCCGCCCGTTCGGGCCGTTCGAGCCAGGCGGCCCCCCGGTGGCCCATCACCTGCGAGATCTCCCGCCCCATATAGACCTTGCCGGTGCCGTTGCGGCTCGGCGTCGTTTGCGTGTAGACGTCGCTCGTATCCGCTGCCTCAGCCTCGGCCTCCTCCGACGCCGTCTGACACCCGGCAGTGGGAGCGGTGAGCAGAAGGGCGGCGACAAACAACGTGCTGATCGTCGCGAAGCGGGAGAGAGGACCGCGATTGCGCATGACAGAAAGCTGTAAGCTAGAGATGAAAAGAGGTGCGCGTTTTCCCAACGGCCCGACAAATCGGCGGGTTGGTAACGAGGTCGGAACCAATCCCCCCTCGCAGCGGGCCGATCAAGCGCGACACATTCCAGGGCTGAACGCCTTGAGAAGAACAACTCCCATCCATCCGGAGGGGCCAACTACGGCCGGCCCCGTCTCGACTACGACAGGGCCTGCACTGCTTCATCCACCACATCCTCGAACACCGTCGCCGGCAAATCGAGCTTGGCCATCGTCTGCATGCCGAAATACGTATTCGTCAGCGAGTGGGCCACCGCCTCAGGATCGCGGTCCGACGCAAATTCGCCCTGCGCCTGTCCGTACTCGACAAGTGCCTCGAATCCGTCCCGCATCTGAGCAAAGCTCTCACGGACCCGCTCGCACGTCTGTTCGTCGCAATGCGCCCGCTCCATCGTCGCACACGCGAGGAAGCAACCCCGCGGGTGCCCATCGTCGGTCGGCATCGCCTCTTCTAGCAGATGCCGGAGAGCAGCCCGGGCCGAGTTGAACTGATCTAGCAGACGATCGAACGTGTCGGCGTCCCGCTCCCGGTAGTGGTCGAGTGCCCGGAGGTAGAGCTCGTGCTTGCTGCCGAAGGTATTGTACAGGCTAGAGCGATTGAGCCCCGTGTGGTCCACCAGATCCTGAGCACTGGTGGCCTCGAAGCCCTGCTCCCAGAACAGCTCCATGGCCTGCTCCAGGACCGCCTCGGGATTGAACTCTTTCGCACGGGGCATGGTGGGCCGGGCACCGGGTGAGGACAGAAGAAGGAAGTTTGTTCAAAGCGATAGAGAAATGTACGTTCCAATAATACCAACAGCATCAGCAGATGGTGCTCCAAGGCAAGCTTGAAGTTGTGATTTCCACCAATCGCTTCGCGCTCCGGGCGACCGAGCCGTTCTCGGTCGGCTTTCTCGTGGGGGCTCCAGAACCTGATCGAGGTCCGTCGGGGAGATTCCGGTCAGGTGCCGGAACGTCTCCGGGCTGCGTCGAAGACGATCGGCCTTGGCCGCGTGCGAACTCTTGGCAATGAGAGGGGAAGGAAATAGGATTGTACCAACTGACGAGGTTAATTCCACGGAATGTGTGGGCAGAAGAGGTCGCGGGGTGTGCCTTGGGACAGTCTATTTTTACTGCCAAGAACGATAGGGGACACAATAATCCTCGGTAGGTGGTATCAGAAACCACGCACGGCCTGCCGCCTCAATTTCCGATTACCTATTTACATTTTTTCAGAAATGTCCCTTGAAATGGCCACGAAGTCTAAATAAATAGCATTGGTGTATAAACAAGAAAAAATCAATCGAGCTATATCTACCTGGCTCGGCCTTTCGAATCAATATTCGACAGTGAGTCTCAACGATCAACGCAACCAACAATGAAGACAAGATCGCATCCGGACTCGTGTTGCTAATGGCTGCGGAAGTGGGGCAGTAACCGGGTATGGAATTAGGCCTGCACCGCTCGTGCAGTGTCCGATGACGGTCTGCGAAAGTATGGACTGCGGGGACAACTATAACGCCACCATGTGCGAATACACAGGCGGGGGACCTGGAAGCTGCGACGGTACGACGAACTGCTACTGGACGAAGCGGAACCGCGACTGGGTCTCCAGTCCGCCGCTGAGCTGGAGCTCTGAGTCCTCCTCCTACTTCGAGTTCGGAAGCATTCAACCTCATCCGAAATACAAGTGCTTTACATAACTACCAGAAATTATACATGCATAAAAAGTAAGGTATGCTTTTTATTAATATTTACTTTTGCAGCAGGTGTTATCGTATCATGTGGCGAAGAAAGAACAAGACACCCGAAAAAAGAAAACTTTCCGTACCCTAATATAGAGGTCGTTGAACCTGTAGGAGAATTTAATGTATCAGACAAGGGTGAGCGTGATAAGGGAAATCTCGTCCCAATAGATATATATGTAGGGGAGCGAGAGGATGTAAAAGTAAAGCATCTCAACAAAGGTAAATATTTAGTACTGGATACGCACAGTTACAAGCTCCATGTATACGATAGTATTAATAAAAAATCATACGTTCTAAACGAAAAGAGTCAAGGCCCCAAAGATCTATCTTGGGCAACTGATATTTCGGTTAGGGGCGACAGCGTTTATATATCCACATTAGACTTCAGGTATATCGTATACTACTGTAGCGACTCGTGTGAGTACGAAAGGACAGAAAGGATACCGTACCAAGGTCGGAGTGTATCCGCAACTAGTGAAGGGGTGTTCCTGGCTGCCCAGCAACCATTAATGGAAAAGAGGAAAAAGGCTGAAAATATGGAGGGAATAATATACAGCCCAAGTTCAGAAGATTACACATTCGGAAAAGGGTACCAGCATGACAGCTGGCTAGTTAAAGATAAGGTCAACGAGCTGCTAATGGAAGCCAGAAGACTAGAAAAAGTAGTGGCTTTTAAATATATGCCCTATGTATTCGTTTACGAAGGACAAGATATAAAGTACAAGGCCAAAGTTAAGAGTTTTGAAATGACAGAGTTCTTGTATGATGGCGAAAGAGGTGCATTGTCTGTAAACAAAAGCAATGAGTGGAGTGAAGTTATATCTATAAAAGAGACTAGCAAAAACGAATACCTTGTATCGGTTAGAAACATGAAGAATGCGTCTGAACAGCTAGTGAAGTCCACAAGGACCTATTACATAAATACTGAACAAAAGTCGTTTTTAAGAGAAAACAAGTATAGCGCCGATATTTCCCCTATTTTTGAACCAATAAATACAAGAGAGAGAACACTATATTATAAATCAGGTAGAATATATGATAAGCGTGATTAACCTAGAAAGAGCCCACTACGTCCTGAAACTAGCGCTATGTTCTGCCTTATTTTTTACAATATCGTACGGATCAAAAAAGTACAACTTTAATGAGGATATCAGAATAACTCCTGATATTAGAAAACAGGAGTTCATAAATTTAGTATACATATCTTCTAGTGAATGTCCAGATTGCACTAATGAAGTAAACAACGAAAATGTAACAAATATTAAAAAAAGTCTCGAATATGTCTTTGACAGTTTGCAGTTAGATCTATACACAGTGGGGGGTCGTTAAAGAAAAAGGACCATACAAAGGAATACGGCACCCTAACAAAACTGGATTTGTACTTTGAAGTTATGTCCGGAATGGGGCCTTACAATACTGCGTACCAAAAATACGTATGGAACAGTGATGTAGAGCCGGGTACACCGCAAATTTTGATATTTAAAACATCATATTTCAACGAACCAAGAGGTAATTATATCGGCAACATATCAGCAGACCGCAACCTCCTAATGAAGGTACACGGGTTCGCTGAGATAGACTCTCTGTCCGGCGTGGCAGTGAACGACATTGTCAATCACGTGGGCGGTAAAATCCGATAGCCACGATGACTTATCTCTACCTGGACTGTAGTGCTTGTCACGTCCAAAGCCATCCGGTATACAAACCATCACTGAGGCCGCTTCTTTCGCCGGAAGGCTGGCACCGAATTCTGGCTTGACCGTGTGTGGAAGAGAAGATTGATTCCGGAACGGACGCACATGCAAAGTGGACCTCTGGTGTAGAGCATCCTCCTCCCATTCCCGTATCGGCCCGCGGCGACCACAAAGA
>PXTG01000042.1 GCA_003023365.1 Bacteroidetes bacterium QH_7_62_13
AGGCTGGAGCGATTGAGCCCCGTGTGGTCCACCAGATCCTGAGCACTGGTGGCCTCGAAGCCCTGTTCCCAGAACAGCTCCATGGCCTGCTCCAGGACCGCCTCGGGATTGAACTCTTTCGTACGGGGCATGGTGTGAATCCGGAACGATGACGGCAGAGATCGTGGAGGGTCTAAAAGCACTCGCTAGAACGCCCGTTCCTGAGTAAAATAAGAGCGAGTATATCCTTGCCGGAAGATTTTTTAGGGGGAACGGTAATATGAAACAAACGTTCCAGAAAGAAATTAAAGTGGCTAACGGCAATTCATAGGTGTATTCCTGCGTCGCCGCCCTCGTCTGTTTGTTTCACGGATCATTCCTCCCCACCGATTATGGAGACCTCTTCTGTCCAGGACCTCAAGACCACCACGCCCGCCCATGACATCCTCGACCTCTTCGCCGAGCGCTGGAGTCCACGCGCGTTCGCCGACCGGCCTGTGGAGCCGGAAAAAATCCGGCGGATGCTCGAAGCGGCACGCTGGACGATGTCCTCCTACAACGAGCAGCCCTGGCGCTACGTCGTGGCCTCGCGGCACGAGGACCCGGAGGCGTACGAGCGACTGCTCGGCTGCCTGAATGAGGGGAACCAGGAGTGGGCCCAGAACGCCCCGGTGCTCATGATGTCGTTTTACAAAGAGACGTTTTCCGAGAACGACCAGCCGAACCGGTGCGCCCCACACGACGTCGGCGCCGCCTCCGCCGCCCTCACGTTCCAGGCCACGGCTATGGACGTGTACGTCCATCAGATGGCGGGCATTCAGAAGGACGTGGCCCGCGAGACGTACGACGTGCCGGACGACTTTGAGCCGATGGCCGGCCTCGCGGTGGGCTACCTTGGCAACCCCGACATGCTCGACGAGGGCAAGAGAACGGCCGAAACGTCTCCCCGATCCCGAACGTCGCTCGACGCGTTCGTATTCGGCGACGGATGGGGAGACTCAGCGTCTTTCGTAACGGAGTAAGGGAGAGACGAAACAGGAACGCCCCGGCCCAGCCGGACGACGCAGCCGACCGTCCGGGCGGTCCTCGTTCGCCGTGTACACGTACCCAACTCACGTTTCCATGAACTCGAAGTATTTCTACTGGGGCTCCACGGGGCTCGTGTCCCTGTTTGTGCTTTTCTCGGGCACCATGTACTTCGTGGCCGACGCCCCGGCCGCCTCTTTCGAGCGGCTCGGCTTCCCCGATTACTTTCGCGTTCAACTCGGCGTGGCGAAGCTTGTGGGGGGCGTGGCCCTGCTCGTCCCGCTGCCGCGCTGGATGAAGGAGTGGACGTACGCCGGGTTTACCATCAATTTTGTCTCCGCCGGCATCGCACACCTTGCGGTGGGCGATCCGCTCACGGCAGCGATCTTGCCCCTGGTTGCCCTCGCGCTCCTGCTGACCTCGTACGGCTCCTACCGCCAGTACGTCCTTTCCCCAGACCCGCCGGAGCGGGAATAGACACGCTGGACGTCGGGAATATCGGCGCCTCAGCCCATACGATCGGTACCAGATTTTTCTAAACAGTCGCTCGTTCCGGGGCTTGAAGTCGTTAGGCCGACTGACTCCATCTCCCCTTCTCGATTTTACTCTCTTTGTATGTCCGACGCCGAAACCGACACCAGAGAATCGACCCTCACCATTCTGAAGCGGCTCTGGGGGGTGCTGGCGCCGTACAAGCTGCGGGTCTTTGCGTTGGCCCTGCTCATCAGCTTCTCCTCGGCCCTGGAGGCGGCGGGTCCGCAGTTCGTCCGGTACGCCTTCGACACCGTTATTCCTGAGGGGGAGGCCACCCTTTTCCTATGGTTCGGCGCGGCGTTCGCGGGGTTCTATCTGTTCAAGGCCGTCGTGGGGTACGGGGGGATGTACTGGAGCTTCGCGCTCACGCAGCAGGTCGTGAGCGACGTGCGCATGGACGCCTACGAGCACCTCCTTCGGCTGCCGGTCTCCCGTTTTAGCAACGAACAGTCCGGCTCGCTGAGCTCGCGGGTGGTGAACGACCCCAATGCGCTGGAAGGCATGATCCAGGCGGCGGCGTCGCGCCTTTCGGGGCAGCTCGTGGCCATCCTGGTGGTGGCGTCAATCCTGGTGTGGATGAACTGGCAGCTGGCCCTGGTCAACCTGGTGGTGCTCCCGCTCCTCGCTCTCATTACGTGGTACTACCAGGAGCCGCTCCGCAACGCCTCCCGCTCGATTCGGGAGACGGTGGCCCGCATGAACGCCTCCGCCACCGAGGCCGTCTCCAATGTCCGAGTCGTGAAGGCCTTCGTGGGCGAGCCCCAGGAGCGCGACCGGTTTGGGGAGAGCAATCAGACGTACGTGGACCTCAACCTGGACCGCCGGAAGGACGTCGGTGCCATGGAGGGCCTCATCAACGTGACCGCCAACTACGGCATCGGCGCCCTCCTGCTGGTGGGCGGCTGGTTCGTGGTGAACGGCTCGCTGACGCTCGGGGAGCTCACGGCGTTCATCATGTACCAGCGCCAGCTGCAAGGCCCGATCAAGTCCGTGATGTTCTTCAACGACAAGCTGCAGGCCGGCATGGCGGCGCTGGACCGGCTCTCCAACCTGATGGACACGGCCCCGGAGGACGGCGGCGACGCGGAGGACGTGCCCGTCGGCCCAGTCGAGCTGGAGCACGTCACCTTCACGTACCCCGGTGCCGACGACCCCGCCCTCGACGACCTCTCGTTTCGCGTGGAGCCCGGCCAGACCGCGGCCCTCGTCGGCTCGTCGGGCGCGGGGAAGAGCACGGCCACAAACCTCATCGCCCGGTTCTGGGACCCGCAGGACGGCCGCGTCACCATCGACGGGCACGACCTGCGCACGTTCGACCTGAAGGCCCTTCGCCAACGCATCGCCCTCGTGCCCCAGTCCCCGACGCTCTTCTCCGGCACGGTGGCCGACAACATTCGCTACGCCGACCCCGACGCCCCCGACGACGCCGTGCGACGGGCCGGCCGGATGGCGAACGCCCACGCCTTCATCCAGAATCTACCCAGTGGCTACGCCACGCAAATCGGGGAGCGCGGGGTGCGCCTGTCCGGCGGCCAGAAGCAGCGGGTGGCCATCGCCCGGGCCATCCTCAAGGACGCCCAGGTGCTCCTGCTGGACGAGGCGACCTCCGACCTCGACAGCGAGTCGGAGGCGGTCATCCAGGACGCGCTCAACGGCCTCTTCGCCCGGGGCGACCGACTCACCTCCATCGTCATCGCCCATCGCCTCAGCACCATCAAGGATGCGGACACCATTTTCGTGCTGGAGGACGGCCAGCTGGTTGAGTCGGGCTCGCACGACGAGCTCCTGACCCGCGACGGTCGATACGCGGAGCTACTGGCGCTCCAGCGACGAGACGATTCCGAAGTTGCTCCTCCGATCACGTCAGGCGTTCAGGCCTCCTGAGCTCATTTCGGCGTCCGGGGAGACACCCTCCGTCCATCCCCCAGAAAACCGGTCCCCGAAGACCCACAGCTCGCGGAGCTCTGCGCCTTCACCCTCGACTTTGTACGTCACGTTTGCACTTAAAGGGGCTCAAGACCGACCTCCAGCGCAACGACCTCGACGCCGGTTCGGGAATGGACATCCACCGCCACCCCAATCTGCCTGGCGACGGCCTGCTGCACCGACGAGACTGAATTCTCATTCTCGGATTCAGTACACCCGGTCCCCGCAAGCACACCAATCACCCGCGCACGCCAATCGGAAGTACGGCGAGGAGCGAGAAGGAGGGGCGCGACGATCTGTGGCAGGGTCGAGGCAGCATGCGGGGTCTAGAAATGGTCCGTAGCGAAGATGGGCT
>PXTG01000077.1 GCA_003023365.1 Bacteroidetes bacterium QH_7_62_13
ACACCTCGTCGAACAGCGCCTGAACGTCGACAACGCCGAAGCGCTCGTCGCGATTGAAGCCGTACTCACCGCATTCGAACTTCCCGACTGGAGCCCGACCGTTGTCCGCCCGGCAGCCACATTGGAGAATGAACGAGTAATCGCCCGATCCCACCTCCACCACCACGGTGTCGTCACTGTCGGCCAGGACGGTGTCGTCAAGAACAGCCTTCATGAGTGTAGATGTCTGTGTGTATGAAAAGCGTAAGCGGGTAGGAATGTCCGGGCCTGCGGATTCGCCTGTTTCTATCACGTGAGCAGAAACGCCCATAGCGGTACACGTATCCGGCATGCGGGGGGTCGTGACACATTCGTTTCAGCCCTGTCTCGTGAGCTGGCCCGAAATGCGGACTGCGTTCCCGGAGGGGCCCGGACCCCCAGATAAATCCGGCAGGATCCTCTTCCATCTACTGGAGCCCCCGCATTTCCGTGGCGCGACGCACCCGCTCAATCGCGTTTACGAAGGCCGCTGTTCGCATGGGCACGTCGTACCTGTCCATCGTGTCCCGAAGGGCATCGTGCGCATCGATGAATCGCTCTTCCAGTCGCTGGTTGATCTCCGACTCGCTCCAGCTAAAGTGCTGGATGTTCTGTGCCCACTCGAAGTAGCTCACCGTAACCCCTCCAGCATTCGCAAAGATATCAGGAATGCAGGTTACGCCGCGATCAGTTAAGATCTGGTGAGCCGGATACGTCGTTGGCCCGTTCGCCCCCTCCAGTACGTAATCAGCCTGTACGTCGTCGGCATTCTCCTCGGTGAGCACGTGCCCGATGGCGGCGGGCATGACCACGTCGCAGTCCAACGTCAGGAGCTCGTCATTTGTGATCTCGGTGGCGTCGTCAAAGGTTTTCAAGTCTCCCTCGGCTGCGACGTGTTCGTAGACCGCGGGAATGTCCAGTCCCGTGGGGTCGTAGTATCCGCCGGTGATGTCACTGACGGCCGTGACGACGGCCCCGTGATCGTCCAAAAGCCGCGCCGCCCAGCTCCCCACGTTTCCGAAGCCCTGAATGGCGATCTCGGTGTCCGCCAGTTCGTGCCCATCATGATTGAGGACGTCGCGTAGGGCAAACAGGCACCCCCGTCCCGTCGCGGCGTCGCGTCCCACCGAGCCGTGTACGTCCACCGGCTTCCCCGTGACCACCGCCGGTTCGAACCCGTGGAAGTTGGAGTACTCGTCGAAGAGCCAGGCCATCACCTGTCCGTCGGTATTCATGTCCGGGGCCGGAATGTCTGTGGTGGGCCCGATGAACTGGTGCGTCGTTTCGACAAACCGACGGGTGAGGCGCTCTTTCTCACTGGTACTCAGCTCGCGCGGATTTACCGAAATCCCCCCCTTCGCTCCCCCGTACGGGACGTCGATGAGGGCCGTCTTCCACGACATGAGGCTCGCGAGGGACTGCACCTCGTTCCGGTTGACGCTCTCGTCGTAGCGGAGCCCGCCCTTGAACGGCCCTCGGGCGTTGTCGTGCTGCACCCGGTACCCGATGAAGTTCCCGACGGACTCGTCGTCCATCGTGATGACGAGTTCGACCTTCACCTCGCGGGCCGGCGTTTTGAGCATGTGCTCGGTCTTCGGGGCCAACCCGAGGGTGTCGAAGCCGTCCTGCAAAAACTTGTTGGTGCTTTCGTAGGCGCCGCCAGCCATAGGGATTAGGGAATTGGGAAGCTGTTTGTGTGAAGGGATCGTTATAATATTCGCTGGGCTGGAGGATCGCAATGACCGACGAGCGACGGTGATTCCCCTGGAACCGATTCGTCCCCGGGCCTCATCGCCTCCCCGGAAGAAATCGGGAAGCCACGCGGTCCCCCATCGATTTTCTCCGGACTATCCGGACGGCTCCGCGAGGGCGAGCATCCAGAGGACCAACGCCGCGCGGAGACTCCAGGCAACCGTTCGGCTCCAGTTCGACCAGACGAGGCGACGATGCGCGGCAACGTCGAAGCCGTCGGTTAGGCGGGCGTGGAGCGGGGCCTGGACGAGGGCCGTGGTGCCCCAAATGACACCGACCAACGCAAGTCCCGTCCACGTTTGCCAGACAGGGACCCCAGACGGAGGAGTCCACGCGAGCCAGCCGGCCGTCGCGACTTCGATCGTCATGAGGGGCGCAACAATCCAAGTGATGCGCCGCATGTGTTCGGCCTGGTACGTGGCGTACGACGCTTCCGCAACGTACCGGAATAGGGGATAGTGGACGACCTGCACGACCAGAATCACGCCGAGCATCGTGAGCGTGCTGGCGGCGTGGAGGAGCAGAACGGACATTACTCAATCCTAAAACTGACAGGAGCAAATCGGCCCGGCTTATTTCGACCGATCCTCCAGGACCGCACGGGCGGCGGCGCGCCCCGAGGCCATTGCCCCATTCAACGACCCGTTGCGCCGGTGATCGCCGCAGACGTAAAGGCCAGGCCGCCGCCGAACGTCTCGTTCCGGAGGGGACAAAAACGGCGGGGATTGATCGGGCAGGGCGTACGGGATGTGCATGGTGCGGAGGTGGTCCCATCCTCCCGCCTCCAACCCAAACCAGTCGATGAGCTGCTCACGGACCGCCCGTTCGAGCTGGGCGTCGTCCTCGACCGCCTCCCCCACGACCACAGCCCCCACCAGGGCCCGATCGTCGGGCGCGTAGCCCGGCGCCACGTCGGAGGGAACGACGACATTGTTGATGGGCCCCACGCCGTCGCCGTTGAGCACGAGGATGGGATCGTCGAGGGGCGACTCGGGGGCGGCGTAGTAGAGGCATACGGTGGACTGCCCCTGTACCGGCGATACGTCGCCGATGAGCTGATCGGCCTCCGGCGCCGCCGTCGCCACCACCACGGCCGGCGCCTGTAGGGTCTCCCCCGACGCCAGCGTGACGGTCTGATCATCAACGCCCTCGACGGACGTATTGAGCCGAATGGCGTCGTCGGGGAGATGGGCACACATCTGCGTCGGGATCTGATCGATACCACCCGCCGGGAGCACCGTCCGCCCCTCAGCAAACATTTTGAACAGGAACTCAAACATGCGGCTCGACGCCTCCAGGCTCCGGTCGAAGAACACCCCCCCGAAAAACGGGCGGAAAAACCGATCAATCATGCTCGACGAAAAGCCCCAGCGCTCCCTGAGCGCCGCCAGGGCGGTCCGCTCCGGTCGGTCCATGATTCCGGGAATGGTGTCTCGCGTCAGGCGGGCTCGCATCCGGGCCACGCGGAGCTTATCGGCCGGCGACCCGACCGGGCTCAACAGCGTCTTCGGGGCGTCGAGGGGGTGCCGAAACGGATCGGCCACACGGTGGAACCGCCCCCCGTAGCGGACGAGCGCCCCGTCGTAGAACGGATGGAGATTGAGTGCCTCGTAGTCGAGCTCCAATTGCGCCTGCGGGTAGGCGGTGAGCAGGACCTGAAAGCCGCGATCCAGCCGAAAGCCGTCGACCGACTCGGTCCGCACCCGCCCCCCCACTCGGTCGGAGGCGTCGAGGACCTGAACCCGGAGGTCGTGCCGGCGGAGATGGCGAGCACAGGCCAGCCCCGAGAGGCCGGCACCGATGACGAGAGCGTCGGGGGCGGTCATGGAGCGACATGTAGATAGAAAACACAACGGACCAACGGCAGGAGAC
>PXTG01000078.1 GCA_003023365.1 Bacteroidetes bacterium QH_7_62_13
AGGGAAAAGATTACACCTGCTTCCTGAAAAAGGATGCGCGTCTGCCCATGATGTATATGCCCGACGCAATCCGGGCAACGCTCGACCTCATGGCAGCTGCCCCAGCCGACCTCACCGTGCGCGACAGCTACAACGTCGCCGCCATCAGCTTCTCGCCCGAAGAGCTCGCAGCGGTCCTTCGGCGCCGGACGCCGGACTTTACCTGCACCTACGAGCCGGACGACCGCCAACAGATTGCCGAGGCCTGGCCGTCGACCATCGACGATTCGACTGCTCGCGCTGATTGGAACTGGGTCCCCGAGTACGACCTGGAGGCGATGACCGACGATATGCTGTCTCACTTGCGGGAGGGCGAGCGGGAACGGGAAGGCGAGCGGGAAAGTGGAGGCGTGGGCGCCTGAGCGCGTGCGAGCACGGAAGTGTGGGAGAGAGGGGAGGGCGCGGGGGAGAGAGGGGAGGCGCGGGAGCGTAAGCGGTGTGCGTCTCGTCCTTGCCCTTCACAGCCCCACCCCCACACTCTCAACCCCCACGCCCCCATACTCTCAATCCCCACACCCCCACACTCTCCACGCCCTGACACCCTCGTTCTCCCCGGCACGCCCGTCTAATCTGCTTACTCACGCTGAATACGAACCAACCTGCTACACCACCATGCCGATGACCGAGACCGTGGCGTCTGATTTCCGAGAAACCCTTCAAGAAATCAGGAACGCCGGGACCTACAACGAAGAGCGTGTCATCACCTCGCAGCAGGACGCCGACATCGAAGTTGAGGGCGGCGAACACGTCATCAACTTCTGTGCGAACAACTACCTCGGCCTCGCCAACCACCCGGAGATCATGGACGCCGCGAAGCGGGGCGTGGACCGCTACGGCTTCGGCGTCGCCAGCGTCCGCTTCATCTGCGGCACGCAGTCGGTGCACAAGGATCTGGAGCACGCCCTCTCGGGCTTCCACGACACCGACGACACGATCCTCTACAACTCCTGCTTCGACGCCAACACGGGCCTCTTCGAGACCATCCTCGATGAGGACGACGCCATCATCAGCGACGAGCTGAATCACGCCTCCATCATCGACGGCATTCGGCTCTGCAAGGCCGACCTGCACGTCTACGAGCACAGTGACATGGCGGATCTGGAGGCGAAGCTTCAGGAGGCGCAGGACGCGGAGAAGCGCATGATCGCCACCGACGGCGTCTTCTCAATGGACGGCGACGTGGCCAGGCTCGATGAGATCTGCCGCCTGGCCGACGAGTACGATGCGCTCGTGATGGTCGACGAATGCCACGCGACCGGCTTTATGGGCGAGAAGGGCCGCGGGGCCAGCGAGGCGAAGGGCGTGCTCGATGACGTCGACGTGATCACGTCGACGCTCGGAAAGGCCCTCGGCGGCGCCACCGGTGGCTTCACCACGGGCCGACAAGAAATTATCGACCTGCTCCGGCAGGAGTCGCGTCCGTACCTCTTCTCCAACGCCATCGCCCCGATGATCGCCAACGCCAGCCTCAAGGTGCTGGAGATGCTGCAAGAAAGCGGGGAGCGGCGCGAAAAGATCTGGGAGAACGCCCGCTACTTCCGCGGCGAGATGGAGAAGCGGGGCTTCGACATCAAGCCGGGCGAGCACCCCATCGTGCCCATCATGTTTTACGACGCGAAGACGAGTGGAGCCATCGCCGACGAACTGCTCGACCGCGGCATCTACGTGATCAGCTTCAGCTACCCGGTGGTGCCGAAGGAGGCGGCCCGCATTCGCGTGCAGATGTCGGCCGCCCACTCAAAAGACCAGCTCGACCAGGCGATCGACGCGTTCACCGAGGTGGCCCGGAAGCACGACGTGATTGACTAGATGCGGTTGACGGTTGGACGGCTGTCCGTTTCGTTTTGCACCCTCCAGCCTTGAACCTGTCGCCTGCACGTATTCTCTCATTCCTCCCCGCTCTATGCGAATATTTTCGATGACTCGGCTTCCGACTGTTCTTCTCGGCACGCTCCTTCTCCTGTTGGTCGGCGGACCGGTACACGCCCAGGATCAGGAGAGCACGATGCCGGGTCCCACACGCAGCCTGCCGCCCGACACGGCCATCACCCAGACCGACCAGGTGACCGTCAAAGGGGAACCGGTTCCCTACGAAGTAACGACGGGCACTCAGCCGGTGTATGGCGATAACGACCACGCCATTGCCTCCCTCCACTACACCTATTACCGGCGCTCCGACGTGGACGACCGCACGCGCCGACCGCTTGCTATCTCATTTAATGGGGGGCCCGGCTCCGGGTCCCTCTGGATGCACCTGGGCTACACGAGCCCTAAGCATCTGAAAATTAGTGACGAGGGCTTCCCGGTGCAGCCGTACGGGATAGAGGACAATCAGCAGTCCATCCTCGATGTGGCCGACATTGTGTACGTAAATCCCGTCAATACAGGCTTTTCCCGTATCCTCGACGAGGACGTAGATCGGGAGAAGTTCTTTGGGGTCAACGCCGACGTCTCGTACCTCGCCGACTGGATCGATAATTTTGTTTCGCGGCAGGGCCGGTGGCGCTCGCCGAAGTACCTGATTGGTGAGAGCTACGGCACTACCCGTGTGGCCGGCCTGGCGGGAGAGCTTCAGAACAGCCACTGGATGTACCTCAATGGCGTGGTCTTGGTCTCGCCAACGGGCCTTGGAATGGAACCGGCGAGCGCCTCGCCCCGGTCCGAAGCGTTGAAGCTACCTTACTACGCCGCCACGGCCTGGTATCACAATCAACTCCCGAGCGAACTTCAGAATCGGGATCTGCCGGGTCTGCTCTCCGAGGTCGAAGACTACACGGTAGAAAAGTATATTCCCGCCCTCGCGCGCGGTGGCTTTATCGACAGCACGCGCCGGCAGACGATTGCCCGAGAGGTGGCGCGCTACTCGGGCCTTTCCGAACGGTTCGTGCTCAACCACAATCTCGCCGTGCCGTCCGATGCGTTCTGGAAGGAGCTTCTTCAGGGACAGGGGCGAACGGTCGGTCGCCTTGACTCCCGCTACAAGGGGGTCGACGTAAAAAATGCGGGTGACAGCTACGACTACCCGGCAGAGCTGACGGCCTGGAATCACGCCTTCACGCCCGCTATCAACCATTATCTCCGCGACGTACTTGGCTTCGAGACCGATCTGAAGTACCACGTCTTCGGACCGGTACGGCCTTGGAACGACGAGGAGAACGATGCCGGTGAGCATCTTCGGCAGGCAATGGCCCAGAATCCGTACCTGAACGTGATGGTGCAGTCCGGCTACTACGACGGGGCTACCGACTACTTCTCGGCGAAGTACGTGATGTGGAACCTCGGATCCCGGAAAACGATGCGCGACCGGCTACGCTTCGAGGGATACCGGAGTGGGCACATGATGTACCTGCGCTCGGAGGACCTGAAGACGGCCAACGATCACCTCCGCGAGTTCATCCGAGACTCCATTCCGGAGGACGGAATGCCTGCGAAGTACGGCCCGGATCGGAAGTAGTGCTCGCCTGCGCGGCGCCGTACCGACTCGTGACGCCCCCCTGCTGCCTCTGCGAGGTCAGTGTCAACGGCCCGCATCCTCTACTGCTCTCCCTCCACAAACGACTCCGCCAATGCGTACCCGATTTTTGATCTTTGCCGTACTGAGCCTGTGCCTCGTGCTTCCGCTACAGGCGCAGGACCAGCCACATGTCTTCCGAAACGCCACCCTGTACCCGATTTCGTCGGAGCCGATTGACAGCGGTACGATGGTTGTGCAAGGTGGCACAATTCAGGCGGTTGGGGAGGCCGGGACGGTCGACGTGCCGGACGGCGCCGTCGAGCACGACCTGGAGGGAAAGGTTGTAATGCCGGGCCTCGTGGACACGCACTCCCACATCGGACAGGTGAGCGGCGGCGACGGTTCGGCCGCACTGCATCCGGACGCCCGAACGATCGACGCGATCAACGTGCGTCATCCCTCGCTCAACCGGGCCCGGGCCGGCGGCATCACGACCGTGCAGGTCCTGTCGGGGTCGGGCCACCTAATGAGCGGACAGACCACCTACCTCAAGCTGCGGGAGGGAGGGACCGTTGCGGACCTCAATGCCTGCAAGGATCGTCCCATCGAAGACTGCGGAGGAATGAAGATGGCCAACGGCACAAACCCGCAGCGGGAAAATGGCCCGTTTCCGGGCACTCGCGCCCGCGCCGCCGCCATGGTCCGCGAGCAATTCGTCAAGGCGAAGGAATACCAGCGCAAGAAGCAGCAGGCCGAGTCGGAGGCCGAGATGCCGGACCGCGACTTGCGCATGGAGGGCCTTATAGATGTTCTCGAAGGACGGCGGACTGTCCACTTCCACACCCATCGCCACGACGACATCCTTACGGCCATCCGGTTGAGTGAAGAGTTTGATTTTGACCTCGTGCTCCACCACGTGAGTGAGGGCTGGAAGGTCGCCGAAGAGATCGCGGAGGCCGACGTCCCGTGTTCGATCATCGTACTGGATTCGCCGGGCGGGAAGAAGGAGGCCGACGATCTCGTCTACCGGACCGGTCGTGTGCTGAACGAGGCCGGCGCCGACGTGGCCTACCATACGGACGATCCCATCACCGACTCCCGGCTTTTTCTTCGGTCGCCGGCCATAGGGGTGCGGGCAGGGATGTCGCGCGAGGCTGCGCTTGAATCAGTGACGCTGGCGGGCGCGCGCATGCTGGGGATGGCAGACGAGGTGGGCTCGCTCGACGAAGGAAAGGACGCCGACTTCATCGTGCTCAACGGCGATCCGCTGAGCGTATACACGAAGATTGAGCAGACGTGGGTCGAGGGCGAAACGGGGTTCGACCGGTCCGACCCCGACGACCGTGAATTTGCTACCGGGGGCTATCGGGTATACGACGATGCGATCCAGCACGTCCACGAGTGACCGCCGCTCTACCCCCTCTGTTCTGCTTCCGTCCGTCAACCGACCCATCCACTATGAAAACGTCACTCTCTTCCTTCCGCTGCCTTCTCCTCGTTACTGCACTCCTGTTGGTTGTCACCGTTCCCGAACCGGCTGAGGCCCAGCGGGCCGTTCGCGCCGACACCCTCTACACGATGACGGGCAATGCGCCCATTGTGGACGCGACCGTGGTCATTGAAGAGGAGACGATCGAGGCGGTCGGGCCGGCGTCCGAGGTCACGATCCCATCGGGGGCCGAGGTGCACGAAGCATCCGTTGTGACGCCCGGCCTCATCGATCCACGAGGGACGGTAGGGCTTTCGGGCATCGACAACGTCCCGGCCGATCAGGACCAGCTCGACACCTCCGAGCCCATGCAGCCGGCCCTCCGGGCCATCGATGCGTACAATCCCCGCGAAGAGCTGGTCTCGTTTGTCCGCACGTTGGGCATCACCACCGTCCACACCGGACACGCCCCTGGGGCGCTCATTAGCGGTCAGACAGCCACGTTCTCGACCTCGGGAGAAACTGTGGAGGAAGCCCTTCGCGATTCGCTGACGACCGCTGCCTTCACCATTGGCCCGAGCGCACAAGCGCGCTTCGAGTCGCCGGGGACGCGGGCCAAGGGCATCGCTATGCTCCGTCAAAAACTGTCCGACGCACAGGCCGCTATGGACGCGGAGGAGCCGAGCACCGATCTGGGACAGGCCGTTCTCCGAGATGTGTTGCGGGGCGACGTTCCGGCGCTCGTGACGGCTCACCGGGCCCACGATATTCAGGCGGCACTCCGCCTCCAGGAAGAATTTGGGTTTGAGATGATTCTGGACGGAGCAGCCGAGGCGTACCTCGTGGCCGATGAGATCAGTGCGGCGAACGTTCCCGTGATTCTCCATCCAACCATGGCCCGCCCGTCCGGCACGACACAGAACGCTGCCTTCACGACGGCGGCTACCCTGCACGAGGCGGGGGGACCAGTGGCCATACAGAGCGGATGGGAGCCCTACGTGCCGAAGACGCGCGTCGTCCTGTACGAAGCGGCCATTGCCGCGGCGAACGGCCTGCCCCGACGAGCCGCCTTGGCAAGTGTGACGCGCACGGCCGCTGAGATTCTCGATTTGGAGGACGTGGGCACCATCGCGTCCGGCCAACGGGCCGACCTGGTCCTCTTCGACGGAGATCCGCTTGAGTACACGACCCACGCCTGCACCGTCCTGAACGGGGGGCAGGTCGTCAGTGACGAGTGCAAATAGGAGAGGATGCGACTTCGACAAGGGGAGCGTGCTTGCCCTCCCGTCCCCCGGTTCGAAGTGGGGAAGAGACGAGAAGGTCTTACAGCTCCTCGGCCACGACCTGCAGCATGTCCATGGCCGTGATGATCCCACGGATTTCATCATTTTCCGTGACGAACACGCGGTGGATGCCGCCCCGGTGCATCACCCGGGCGACCTGCTGAATCGGGGTCCGCTCGTTCACGTCGTATACTTGCGGGGTCATGACGTGCTCGGCGGTCGTCTCGTCGCTCTCCGTGACGCGGAGGGTACTGAGGTCTTCCTCCGAATACTGAGCCTCCAGTTCGTGCCGGTAGTACGCAGAAGGGTCCGCCGTAGCGGGGTCACCCGCCGTGCTGTTGTGTCGCGCAAGGTCAGTTAGGGAAATGACGCCCATGAGCTTATCGTTTTCCACGACTGGGGCGCCAGAAATCTCATGATCGATGAGAAACTGAGCGACGCGGTCGAGCGGCCAGTCGGCCTCGACGGTTTTCACGTCGGTCGTCATCAGTTCCTTGGCACTGTTCCACTTCATAGGGGGCGATTTGGGTCTGCGAGGAACGTGGCGAACCGAAAAGACGATACCGAAACGGCCCTATAGATCCATCTGGACCATGTTGCACAATCGGTGGACGGGGTTCGTGAATTTTTGGGGAGTTGGAACCCTGCCTCAGAAAATAAAAGACCTTGAAAGGAACAGTCCCCATTTTCTGCTGGCGTGCTCGTTGGAACTGTCGCGGTCACGGGTCGTGAAGGATGATCCACGTCTGTTTTCCGGGTACACGCGTTTGGGCCCGTAGCTCAGTTGGTCAGAGCAGTCGACTCATAATCGATCGGTCGTGGGTTCAAGTCCCGCCGGGCCCACTGCTTCTCCGCAGCGGCCGCTCTTTTGAAATCGCATCTCCTTTCGTCGAATCTTCGCGCCCCCGTTCCGTCTCCGGTCCTCTCGTTCCTTGACATCTCGGGGGGCGGCTTTTATAGATTGGGAGCGCTCACTCACACTGCCCTTTGAAATGCGGCCGCGGGCAATCTCACAGCTCTTTTGTCTCACGCCTCCATCTGTCTGTGCCTGACCATCGGCTCTACAAGTTGCATCGGAACGGCGAGCCGGTCGAAGACGTCGGGCCCTTCGAGGCGGAGGAGCCCCTACTCGACGCCCTGGTGGAACTCAACCGGTCGACGCAGTTCGCGTGGGGCGAGGTCGTCGTACACGTCTATAAAACGGATGCGACGCCCCTCGGCATTGGCCGCAAGTACCTCGGCGCGATTAACGGGACCACCGTGCTCATGATGGGCGAGGTGGACGAAGAGCGTGTTCAGGATCGGAAGTAATCTGCCCCCCGTTCGGAGAACAGCGAGGAGAAGCGTCGCTCCTACGTCACTTGAGTGTCCAGCCGCTCGATTTCTTGACGCAGGCGCTCGCGCATCGGCGGGAGCCGTTCGTCGTCGTGGGTCAGGGAGGCGTCCAGGACCGATTGGTGGAACCAGTGCTGCGCCTCGGCGTCGCCGCTGAGCGCGTCGAAGATGGCTTCGCCCGCGTCCAGGCTCTGGTTGATGGACCAGAGATTATGAATCTTGTCGGCGAGGCTGATGGCGGCTGCTTCCGGACGTGCGGTACGAATGCTTTCCAGGTAGCCCTCCTTTCGGGCCCGCCAGGGGCGCATGTGTCCGTCCTCGTCGAGTTTTTCCTCGGATACCTGGGCCACCAGACGGGCGACCTCGGTCCCCACCGCGTCACGGAGCTGTTTGCGCCGCAGGCGCCGCCCATGTCGGTTCATGTCCTCAATCGCATCGTGAAGATAGGCGGCGGCCACCACCGGCTCCCCCCATCCGGCCCGGTGCACGATGGACGCCACGGCCGCCAGGTGGGCAATCACCGGGATCTGGATCTCATCGTCCGCCGGCACCTCAAAAGCGGGATCGCGCCACACGCTCTTTCGGTAGGTCCCGTCGTGCCACTGTGCTGAGAGCTCGATGGCGTGTTCGATGAGGGGGGTGAAGAGCGCGTCCGGAGACGGTACGTCGGTCATGGGGGAGAACAGTGTGGGTGGGAATGGTCGGTCCGGGCCCGAGTCCGCCGAACGGCACCGGCGAACTGTACGGAGAAGAAGTGTCGAGAACGGACAGGACAGGCCTCCGGTGGGGCCTATCCGTCCTTCTACAGTTCTACGACCTGGTGCTCGGCGGTGTCGGTGCGGAGGGTATGACGCAGATCGTCGAGGAGGTCGAGACTGTACTTGTTGAGGTAGTACAGCACATTGATCGTGCGCTCCTGGAGCGTGCCGTTGGGGCGGAGGTTGGTGTGGGCCTTTTCCAGTTGCGTCCGCACGTCGTCTTGCTGTCGCTTCTCGGCGCGTACCACCTTTTGCTTTAGGCCATTCATTTCTTCAATCAAGGCGGCCCGGGTCGCCTCGGCGGCGGCCCCAAGTGATCCGTCCACCGCCTCTACCTCGGGCTTCAGACCGTTGAGCACTTTGTGCATCTCGGTCGTGGCGTTCTGAAAGACCGCGTCCACGTCCACCTCCATCGTATCGACGACCACGTGTTGGAAGAGGGCGTCGAGGTCGGCCCGGAAGTCACATACGCCCAGGTCGTATTTGTCGAGGACCTTTTGGACCTTGCCCTCCACGAGACTGACGCTGGCACGGGGATGGATGAGCGGCATGTCGAGCCCGGCCCAGTCGTACACGCCGCCGTACTGGGCAAAGTAGGAGACTTCACCGGGCCCCGCTACGTAGGTGGCGGTGGGGAGGAGGAGGTCCTGCATGAGGGGGCGAAGGACGACGTTTGGGCTGAAGCGTTGCGGGTCAGTGTCGAGGCGGTCGAGCAGGGCCTCGCGCGAGAACGACCGATCCGTACCGCGCAGGACAAACTGTCCGTCGTCGTGGCGGTCAATGGCGTAGCGGGCGTCGTCCGCGAGCCAGAAGAGGTTGGTGGGGCGGGCGCGGACCTGAGCGTGGTAGCCCCGGTCGCGCAGCGCCTGGCTCGTCGTGTCGATGCGGGCGACGGGGGTGTCGGGGTCGTTAATCTCGCGCCGAAATAGCGGCTGCGTCAGTCCCTTGAGCCGCTCGTCGTCTGGGTTTATGAAGACCAGACCCTCTCCCTCGAAGAGAGATCGGAAGAGGTGGGCGAACGCATCCTCGATCGACGTACCGGGCTGGTAGGCCGCCCGAACACGGTCCATCACCGCGGGCTTGAAATCGGAGTCGGGGAGCGCGTCGTCGAGGCGGGCCAGGACGGACTCGATGGCCTCGGTGAGGGGGAGACGGCCCACTGCACCGGGATTGGCGGCCACGCCGGGCTCGTAGGAGAGAGGGACTGCTTCGTTGTGCCGCAGCATGTGTGCCGTGGCGATTTCCTCGAAGTCGTGGTCTTCGCCTTCGATCCAGAAGACGGGCACGACCGTGCGGCCGGTCTGCTGGGCCCATTCCTCCGCCAACTGAAGGGTGGTGATCGTCTTGTAGATGGTGTAGAGCGGGCCTGTGAAAAGCCCCACTTGCTGTCCCGTCACCACGGCGACGGTGTCGGGATCGCGAAGGGCGTCCACGTTCCGCTGAGCGGCGGCCCCGCCCCCCCAGTTCGCGTTCTGGTCGGCCAGCACGTCGGCCACGGCGTCCCGGTCTACCGGTCGATCGGCGGCACGATCGGCAGTCGTTTTCCGGATGGTCGGATCTCGCCAGTCGCCCGGATAGAAGTCGGCCACGGCGTCATAGTTGGTGCAGTAGTCGACAAAGAGATCGGGGAAAGCACCAAGGTCGGCGGGCGAACAGCGGCGGGAGACCGAGCGAGTGGAGGGGGCTGACATGCGCGAGCGAGTGATTCGGCGGAAAGAAGAGGGTGGGTCGGCCCTGTGCTCGACGGACAAATAAAAATGGCGAAGCCAGAGGGAGCGTCCCTCAGAGCTTCGCCGGGTCCAGGAGCGAATCGGACCGATCGGTCATCGCATGACCGAGTGGATCAAGGCGGTTAATTCTGGTTCTGCTCTTGTTCCTGTTCCTGCTGGAGCTCTTCGATCTCATCGCGGAGCTCGGCGGCGCGCTCGTAGTCTTCTTTCTCGACCGCCTTTTCCAGTTGCTGTTGTTTGCGTTCCAGTTCCGTTCCGGCCGGTTCTTCCTCCTCAGTGCTCTCGGCCGACGCCTCCTCGGCCTGTTGGGTGATGGAGGAGATGCCGGATTCGTCCTCGGCGACGATGCCGGCCTCGTCGAGCACCATCGGGGCCACGTAGATGGGGGCGTCCACCCGAACGGCCAGCGCAACGGCGTCGCTGGGCCGGGAGTCGAGCTGGTGTTCGTCCCCGTTGTGGCGGTAGCGAATCTTGGCGAAGAAGGTCCCCTCTCGCAACTCGTCGATCACCACCTCCGTGACGTCCACCTCTAGCTCCTCGAAGGTGTCGCGCAGCAGGTCGTGCGTCATCGGGCGGGGGGGTTGAATCTTCTCCAGTTCAAGCGCAATCGCCTGCGCCTCAAACGCGCCGATGATGATGGGCAGACGGCGGTTGCCCTCCACTTCCCCGAGCACGAGCGCGTAAGCACCCCCACTGGATGGGCTCGTAGAAAGGCCGATGATATCAACACGAGTGAAGTCCATCGCGATCTAGTGTATTCAAGGAAAGCATCCGACACCCAAGAGCGAAGACGAAGGGCCGACCCTGATGGGCAGGACGAGAGGGTGACCCACGTTCAGTCCGTAAGATTCGGAATGTCCGATTCAGAGCGTCTCTTCCAACGTAGTGAGAAACGCCTTGTTCTCTGCTCGCGTCCCGGCGCTGACGCGAAGGTAGCCCTCCAGTTCCGGGTATCCTCCCATGTTGCGCACCAGCACTCCTCGGTCGGCCAGTCGATCCTGAACCTCATCGGCCGGATGCGGGGTGGTGAAGATCACGAAGTTCGCGTCGGAAGGCACCACGTCCACCGCCTCCATCTTCTTCAGCGCCTCCGTCACCTCGGTGATCGAGACCTGCATCTGGTGCACACGCTCCTCGATGAGCCTCGGACGATCGAGAACGGCAAGGGCGGTCTGCTCCGCAAAGCGATCCACCATGAACGGGAGCCGCGCCTTCATAAGTTCCGTCACGACGGACGGCCGGGCAATGAGGTAGCCGAGACGCAGCCCCGCGAGCCCAAAGCCCTTCGAGAGCGTACGGAGCACCATGACGTTCGGGTGGTCGTCGATCAACTGGATCGCACTGGGGGCGTCGTTGAACTCGACGTAGGCTTCGTCCACCACCACGACGCCGGGAGACGCGTCGGCCACACGCTCAATCTCGGCGAGCGTCAGGGCGTGTCCCGTGGGATTGTTCGGGGTGGCCAGGATCGTGAGCCGAGCGTCGGTTTCGCGGACCGCGTCCACGAGGCCGTCCACGTCGAAGGTGAAATCCTCATTCGGGGGCACCTCCGTGAGGTCGGCATCTTGGAGACGAGCCACCTTCCCGTACAGGGAAAACATGGGGCGCGGCAGGACCATGGGGGATCCCGCCTCAAGAAAAGCCAAGCCGAAGGTGTAGGTGATTTCGTTGGACCCGTTTCCGACGATGATGCTCTCGGGCGGCACGTCGTCGTGCTCGGCCAGGGCACGGCGGAGCCGATTGGGTTGCTCGGTGGGGTAGCGATTGAACTTGACCTTCGAGAAGCTCTCCAGGAGCTCTTCTTTCAGGTCGTCCGGCAGATCGAACGGACTCTCGTTCTGGTTGAGCTTCACGTCCGGGGGGCCCGGGGCGTCCACCAGGTACTCGCTCTCGTTCCGCACAGCCGGTCGAATGAGGGAGAGTACGTCGTCGGTTGAGGTCGAAGGCGTCTGAACGGCCATGAGAGAAGAACGCTTGGCGAAAAGAAGCGACCAGAATCCACCCGGAGTAGGGATACCAGTATAGTGCCACGGATCCGAAATGTCTCCCGGGTCACGGCTTTTTCGAACCACAGCCTCCCCTCGGTTCCCGATGAGCGGTTGGTACACGTCCCGACTGCATCGTTGGGCCCTACGCCATGGCGGGCGCTCGATCCAGCGTATCCGTGATGTGGTCCACGACCCTTTTCGCGTGGAAGCGTCCGTTCTCGATGAACCAGCGGCTCGTGTCGCATCCCCCGCAGATGGTCCCGGCAAGGTAGACGCCGTCCTGATTTGTCTCGAAGGTTTCGTTTTCCTCGTCGTGTACGGGGGTGCGGGCCTCGTCGTCCCGGGCCTCGATGCCGAGGCGGTCGAGGAAATCGTAATTGGGCCGGTAGCCCGTCATGGCAAGCACGAAGTCGTTGTCGAGCTGCTCCGGGCCGTCCGGCGTGTCAAGGTGGAGCGTATCCGGCTCGATGGCCTCCACCGTCGTGTCGAAGTAGGCGTCGATAGAGCCCTCCTCGATTCGGTTCTCCACGTCGGGCTTGATCCAGTACTTCACGCCGTCGTCGAGCGCGTCGTCCCGCACGACGAGGGTGACGTTGGCCTCGTGCCGGTAACAGGCCAGGGCCGCCTTGGCCGCGGAGTTGCCCCCGCCCACGATGGCGACATCCGTCAGCGCGTACGGGAACGGCTCCTTAAAATAGTGGCGCACCTTATCGAGATCCTCGCCCGGTACGTCCATGCGGTTGGGCACGTCATAGAAGCCGGTGGCCACCACCACCTTCCGTGCGGTGTAGGTATCCTCCTCCGTGACCACGGTGAAGTGACCGTCGTGCCCGTCCAGCCGCGTGACGGCCTCGTAGAGATTGATGTTGAGGTCCTCGGCCGTCGCTACGCGTCGGTAATAGTCGAGTGCCTCCTCGCGACGCGGCTTGTAGTCGCGGGTGGCAAACGGATAGCCGCCAATCTCCAGACGCTCGGGCGTGGAGAAAAACTCCATTCGCGTGGGATAGCCGATAAACGAGTTGCAGAGCGCGCCCTTCTCGACAATCAACTCGTCGAGCCCACGGCGTTTTGCCTCGACGCCGGTGGCAAGACCGACAGGACCGGCTCCGATTACGACGACGTCGTACATAGAAGCGTGGATAACTTGATAGGATACGTGCCCTTCGTATCAACCTGTAGGGAGGCAGCGCGGTTTCGGTCGGCTGGGAACGCGCGCCGTTTTGCCCTTGAATTTCGGGTCACGATCCGGACGGCCGGGTGCGGGGATATGAGGTGGTGTCGCCGGTCATCAAGTGGAGTTGCTCGCTGCGCTCTCGGCCCTGTTCGAACGCCGTTTCGGCCCGCTCCACCTCGTCGAACACGCCGTAGACGGCCCCACCGGACCCAGACAGCGAGACGTAGTCGGCCCCAGCGTCCGTCAACCAGTCCCGCGTGGCCGCGACCTCGGCGCGGCTCGCCGCAATGGGCGCCTCAAAGTCGTTGACGAGGGCCGAGCGCCAGTGCGTCAGGTTGTTCGAGCGCACGAGGTCCGGCAGGCCGGGCCGGTCCGTCTCTCGGGGGGTAACCCGGTCGTACGCGTCCGGTGTAGCGATCTCGGTCGAGGGAACGGCCACGAGGACGGGAAAAGGGAGGCGGTACGGCTCTTCGGGGCCGTGGAGGGGGGTGAGGGCATCTCCGCGTCCCGTCGCGTAGGCGGCCGGGGCGTCGTGGAGGAAGAAGGGGACATCGGCGCCGATGGATCGCGCCACGTCGTGAAGCTGGCCCGGAGACGGGTCGAGGTCCCAGAGGCGGATCAGCAGGCGCAGGGTGGCCGCCGCGTCGCTGGAGCCGCCCCCCAGGCCGGCGCCGTGGGGCACGCGCTTTTCCAGATGCAGTGTAGCCCCATTCGTGAGGTCGAAGGCCCCGGCCAACCGGCGAGCCGCTTGCAGGCAAAGGTTCTCATCGTCGGTGGGGAGGGTCGGGTCCGAGCACGTCATGGAGAGCGTATCGGCGGGGGCCAAGATTGATCTTCGCGTTTGCGCGCTCGACGAGGGGCATAAGGGGGCCGGTGCTTTGGAAAAGGCCTCCGAAAATTTTGATCGACAGTCCCCCTTACACGTTTCCGATGGGAGAGTTGGACATGAGCTGGAGGCGAAAGAGAGGACGCCGATACGAGGAACGTTCCGGTGGGGGCATCCAAGTCGTAACATTACCAATTATAGATTCGTAATTATTAGTAAGATTAACCACTTCTACAATCGGTAGTGCCGTAACTCCGGGTGTCTAGACCATCCCTGTCTGCACCACCTGTTCTCCCACACCGACATCCCTTCTGCAATGCTCCAGCACAGCTCGGTTGTCGTTCTCTTGACTGTTCTGGCCGGTTTTGTACCGGCGAATGCACAGTCACCATTCCCAGATACCACGTCCTCGGCCGACAGCACCGCGTCGACGGGCCAAGAAACCGTTCCGTCGGATGTACGCATTCCGTTCTGGGACGACGTAGAGACCGCCGTGGAGGATCACGGGGGCGACTACGTCGGGACGCGGGATGGGCGCAGCGACCTGTACGAGCAGGAATCTCTGGTTTATCGGGATCCACCCCCCCTTCGCTATAACCGGGTCGAAGGCCTCGTCGTGGGGGTTCGGAGATCTCCACTCGGCCTTGCCTCCGGGGATCGGGCGCGCATCGTCGGCCAGCTAGCGTACGCCACGGCCCTGAACGACGTGCGCTATACGGTGGGGCTCGAATCTCAACTCCATGCGACCGAGACTGCGGGCTTGAAGATCGGCGCCATGTATCAGGAGCAGACGCTGTCTCCGAACCGCTGGCAAACCTCGTACCTCGAAAATTCCCTCGCTGCGCTTGGTTTTGAGCACGACTTCTTCGACTACTACGAGGCGGAGGGCCTGTCGCTCTATGCAGTCCAGGAGTTTCCGCATTCGCTCCGGCTCAAGGGGGGGATTCGGGTCGAAGACCACCGTTCGCTTCCGGTTCAGACACGCTGGTCGGTCTTCGAGGGCGGCGGGTTCCGGTCCAATCCGGCGATCGACGAGGGGCGGCTCCAGGCGCTCTTTGCCGAGCTCACGGGCGGATCGATTCGCGACCGCGACGACTTGCCGACGGGGAGCGCCTTCCGTGTTGCTACGACCGTTGCCGACGGGCTCGGCGGCGACTTTGCGTTTTCCCGTTTCGAGGCCGACGGTCGCCTCTTCTTCCCCCTCACGCGCGACACTCGACTCGGGCTCCGCATGCGAGGGGGGTACGCCACGGGCCGAGCGCCTCGGCAGGCCCAGTTTACGATTGGGGGCATCGGGTCTCTCCGCAGCTACGATCAGAATGCGTTTCGCGGGACGCGTACACTGCTCGGCAACGCCGAGTACATCATTGATGGGGCGACGGTCTTCGACAATCTGCTTGATGATCTCTTCCTCGTCGCCTTCGCTGACGCCGGGTGGGTCGGAGGGCCTCAGGACCGCCTTCGCTTCGACGATGTGCTTCCGGCCGCGGGGGTTGGGATTGGACTCGACGAGCGGAAGATCCGGTTCGACGTATCCTGGCCCCTGCGTGATGTGCCGGGGCGCGGATCCAGTCCCGCCATTTGGCTGCGCATCACGCCGAATTTCTGATGGATGTCCGATTTTCTTTGAATCTTGTGGGTTACTGGATGGGCGACATTTCCGGGAATGATGGGCTCGCCGGGCTTCCGACGAGTCCATTTCGGTCACCGTACGGGAGCGCTTCACCACGGGGCCGGACTTCGACGTCGTCACGGAAGGAACCCTGCAGGTGGTAACGACGACCAGTGGGGCGGACCCGGATGGGTACACCGTCTCCCTCGACGGGGGGAACGGGCAGTCGCCGGCCGACACCCTCATCGCGTTCATGAGTAATCGGGATGTCGACTTCGAAATCTACACGATGCATCCCGATGGTTCGAACATCAAGCAGCTGACCGAGAATACGGATAGAGATGAGCTTCCGGCATGGTCGCCCGATGACCCGCGCCTTGCGTTCCAGAGTAATCGAGATGGCACGTCCGCTGACATTTACACGATGAGCCTGGATGGATTTAGCGTTCAGCGAATTACCTCGTCGTCGGATGCCAACCGTTTCCCGACATGGTCCCCGGACGGGAGTGAAATTGCCTTCGTGGGCGACCGAGACGGTAACGACGAGATTTACAAGATCAACGCAGACGGAAGCGGATCCGCGACCCGACTGACGAATGATCCGGCTACGGATGCATTTCCGCACTGGAGCCCGAAGCAGTGATCCAGACGGGCGCGCGGAACGGAGCCGTATTGCGTCGGGTCAGTCGGTGCCCGTGGAGCCGAAGCCGCCGGGGCCGCGCACCGTCTCCTCCAGGGCGTCCTGCTCGACCCACGATACGCGGGCATGCTGCGCCACGACGAGTTGTGCAATCCGCATGCCGCGCTCGATCCGGAACGGTTCGGGACCGTGGTTGATGAGCAGGACTTTTATCTCACCTCGGTAATCGGCGTCGATGGTGCCGGGACTATTGAGCACCGTCACGCCGTGATCGTACGCCAGGCCGCTGCGGGGACGCACCTGGCCTTCGTAGCCCTGCGGTAGTGCAATCTTGAGGCCCGTCGGCAGAAGGTCGCGGTTCCCGGGAGCGAGCGTGACGGGCTCGTCTGCTGGGACGGCCGCCCGCAGGTCCATCCCTGCGCTGGCCGAGGTCTCGTGGACGGGGAGGTCCAGCCCTTCGGCGTGGGGCATCTGGGTTACAGCAACGTTGATCATGGAAAATGCGGAATTCGGAGTTGGGAATGTAAACGCAAATGCGACCGTACGTCAACGGTTTTCTGTCTACGGACGATGGCTCAGCTGCCTCCGGCGGGCCCTAATGCCGTGGGAGCGTGGGCGAGGGGGTGAATGGGAGAAGAGTGCGCGGTTGGGCTACTCCGACCGAAGGGGGCACGCCCGTTCGACCGCTTCAATAAGTGATTGCCGCGATACAGCGCGGGGGGGGCGAGGAACGGCCCGCGAACGATTGA
>PXTG01000079.1 GCA_003023365.1 Bacteroidetes bacterium QH_7_62_13
GCGCGGCTTTGATCATCGGTCGACGATAGACTATTTAAGAGAGTGATTCGTGCTGTTACCTATCCGGTGACGTCGATGTTTTCCCCGATGGCTCGTCCCCGAACCGTCTCCGTGTCTCGACCTCGTCCGTAGAGGCGCATGGAGAGCTCCGGGTCCTCCGGAAAGTTCTGCTCGATCATCTTCTGCTCCTGCGCCGTGAGGCCTTCCTCATCGGTATTTTGGAGACGGGACTCCTCGGGTCCACTGCTCGGGCCACTCTCGCTGGGCTTCTCGGCAGACGATGCCGCCCCGTTCTGGCGGGGGGAATTGCGCGTGTAGGCGGCGTGGCCGGCCGCGTGGGTGGGGTTGTTCGGCTTCATGGGTAGAGGAACAGCTCGTCAGGAAGATCGCTGTGCGCGACTCTGGGGACAGGCAGCAATCTACTAGATCTTGAAGGTCTCCCGGACCATCTTCTTCGTCGCGTCGACCGCCGTGAGGTTGGCTTCGTAGGCCCGATTGGCGGAGGTCATTCGGGCCATCTCTTGCGCCACGTTCACGTCCGGATAGTGGACGTATCCCTCTTCGTCGGCGTGTGGGTGGGAGGGGTCGTACTCCAGGCGCTCCTCCTCGACCGCCTCGATCTCAGTCTCGGGGCCCATCACCTCTGCGTCGCGCCCAAGAGGCTGGGTGGGTTCCTCGAAGTGTCGGCTGTCCGTGGTTTCGAGCTCCGTCTCAAGACGGATGTCTCCCTGGCTCCGCTGCAGTCGTGCGTACTCGGCACTCCGTTCCTCCTGCGCCACGCGCTTCACGGCGTAGGGGTCGCCATCTGCCGTTCGCGACGTATTGGTGTTTGCGAGATTTTCGGTGGCGGCGGCCAGCTTGCGACGCTGGGCCCTCATTCCACGGGATGCCGTCTGCATGGAGGGAAGAAAGCGAGGGGGCGCCATGGGTATTCAGGGTTTGTGTCGTAGGGATCGATGCTGCTGTGTCCGGCGGCCTTCAGCTCAAATCTCGGGGGAAGCGCTTACCGTCCCGCGCCCCACCCAGGCACTCTGCCTAGTTAGGGCGGCCCGTGATGGACGTTTGCAGGAGGTTGAAGTGATGGCTCAGTGCGCGGGACGCGTGCTGCGTGCGCATCTGCGTGTCGGATAAGGCCATCAGCTCCTCTTCGAGCACCGGCTTCCGATCCTCAACCACCGCGTCCGCTTCAACCTCCGACGGATCGGTCCCCAGCTTAATGTCTCGGGCATCCCGCAACTCCTCTTCGAATTCGACCGAGGTGCGGTCGTACCCGGGCGTGTCGATGTTTGAAAGGTTGCCCGACAGGGCTCGCCGGCGCTTCGCGTAGGCCGTCATCGCGTTGCTCAGGAGGCTCACCTGTGACGTTTCCATGGTCAGGGTGTGGTGGATGCGTTTCGTTGCGTCCATTAGCGGAGCAAGGCCTGTGCCATGGGGGGTTCTCCCCCACGGGACCGAGGGCGGACCGTGCCCCCCTCCGAAACGGGGAAAAAATTCAGTCGCCTGGCCGGAAAAATTTACTATCCCATGAGGAGACAGGTTACTTTGTAACAGCTCAAAAGGGGGAAGCCCCGGATTTGTCGCCTCTGAACGGGTTGTAAAGGAGGAGCACCCCCATTCGGTGCGGTGCTTGTAGGGTAGTGAAGTGCTTGAATGCAATGCTTTCCGTCTCCACTCCGGAATTTTTCCGACGCGTTCGTTCGCGTCCATCCCGGGGGACTCGGACGTACCGAAAGCTTTGTTATACGAAGCGGAAACTTCTTCTTCGGTCCTGGCCTGCGTGGTGTGGCGCTTGCGTGCACACCACGCAAACGCATCCGACGTTTTTCGTTTGTACTTCCGTTTTCCCATGGCATCTTCCTCTCCTTCTCCGTCGGCTTCGGAGCCGTCTCCGAGTGAGCACGGGGCAGCCCCCCTCCCTTTTGCGAGTGAATCGCAGCGAGGGGACATGAAGCGACTGGTCGGCGTGCTCGCCAACCAACTCGGAACGCTCACGAGCACAATCTCGGGGTACGCCGACCTGCTGGTGGAAGACCGCTCCCCACAGGAGCAGCGAGAGATTGCCATGAACGTCCTGGAGGCCTCTACTCGAATCGATGACCTGATCGCCGATCTCCAGCATTACAGCCGTTCCCTGGAGCCGGTCGCGCGCCCTGTGCCGGCGTCTCACGTCGCACGGGGCGCCGTTCACCTGCTCGATTCCGAACAGCGGGATCGGGTCCGGCACCGGATCGAGCCCCCTGCTACGCAAACCATTGAGGTGGACCCCCGCCTGCTCCGACAGGCCCTGCTCAATCTGCTGCAGAATGCGCTCGACGCCACCGACGCATCCGACGACATTCTACTTCGCGCAGTCGTGCGGGACGAGGCGGCGGAAGAGGCGCCCCTGGCCTTTGAGGTGTGGAACAGCGGGGAAATTTCGCTCGACGATCCGGCCAAGCTGTTTCGGCCGTTTTACAGTACCCGTCCGCATCATCTTGGGCTCGGGTTACCGATTGCCAATCAGATTGCGGCTCGCCACGGCGGCTCCGTACAACTAAGCGCGAACAGCGCCGACGAGGGCGGAACCTGCTTCACCCTCCAACTCTGAATTGCAGTTCGTTTTCGTTCCTCCTCGGCGCACGAGCCCCTCCTTCACCCAAACCAATTCATTACCTGTGAGCATGGAAGCTGAAAACTACGACTCCGACGCCTCTGAACGCCCCCACGCCCTCGCCGTGGACGACGAGGTCACGATCCACGGTGTACTGGAGCGCATCTTTCCCCGCGAAGGCATTCAGGTAACAACCTGTTCGAGCGGAACGGATGCGCTGGAGCTCATCGACGAGCACGACTTCGACGTCCTCCTGGCGGACGCACAAATGCCGGAGATGGGGGGCATGGAGCTCGTCGAACGCGTGTCGGAGGAGTACCCGCACCTCGACATCGTTCTGCTGTCGACGCAGGGGAACGTGCAGCAGGCCGTGCGCGCCATGCAGAAGGGGGCCGCCGACTACATCCCGAAGCCGTTCTCGACCGACGAACTGGTGGACCGGGTGAAATCCGGCCGGGCCTCCTCCCACGAAAACGAACAGGACGAGGAGGAAGAGCCGACCGACGAGACGGACAAATCGGAAGAGAAGCCGTCGGGACGCCCGGCGTACGACGCGGACGTCCCCCAGTTTGTGGGGGAGCATCAGTGCGTCGAGAAGCTTCGGTCGATGGTAGATCGCATCGCGGGCAGTAAGGCCCCGGTGTTCGTACAGGGGGAGAGCGGAACCGGCAAGGAGATCCTGTCCCGTCTGATCCACGAAAAGAGCAACCGCTCCGACCAGGCATACGTGCCGGTCAACTGCGCCGCCCTGCCCAGTGAACTCGTAGAGAGCCACCTCTTCGGGCACGTCGAGGGTGCATTTACCGGTGCCGTCGACGACATGACGGGGGCGTTCGAAAAGGCCGACGGGGGCACCCTCCTGCTCGACGAGATCACGGAAATTGACCCCTCGATCCAGGCGAAGCTGCTTCGGGTCCTGCAGACGGGAGAGTTCCAAAAAGTCGGCTGCTCCGACAAGCAGTCGGCAGATGTGCGCGTGATTGCCACGAGCAACCGGGACCTGGAGGAGGCCGTGGAGGAGGGCACCTTCCGGGAAGACCTGTACCATCGCCTCTCCGTATTCCCCCTCCACACGCCCCCGCTCCGCAGTCGCCTCTCCGACATTCCCCTTCTGGCGGAGCATTTCATCGAGAAGTACGCCGTGCAGTACGACCTGCCCGTGAAGACGATCGCCCCGGATCTTCTACAGCTCTTCCAGTCCTACGCCTGGCCCGGCAACGTCCGCGAGTTGGAAAATGTCATTCACCGCGGGATGATCATGGCCGATGAGCGCGACTGCATCGAGAAAGAGGACGTGTACGACCTTTTTTCCGCGGAGCAGGGGTCGAACGACGGAGACGCAAGCCTGGGCCAGAACGGGGCCGCCATCGCCGAAATGACGGCGGACGGCTCGCCCCCAACCATCGCCGAGATGGAACGGAAGCTCATCCTGAACACACTGGCCAACAGCGATCTCAGCCAGAAGGAGGCCGCCGAAGAGCTTGGCGTGAGCCCCCGAACAATTCGCAACAAGCTGCAGGAGTACCGCGAACAAGGCTTCTCGATTTAGACCCGGACAGATTCCCCCTCAGCCCCGAGCAGGCGATCCCGCTGCGCGTCTGGCAGTGAGGCGAGGCTAACACGGGCTTCGGGTCGCCCAGTAGGCGATCGTCCCCTGTCGTCACGTCCCCAGGGCATCGTCAAGACCTCGTTCTAGCAATCCGGAGCGGGCCTCTTCTCTCCGATCATTCGGCATCTCAGGTGGAACCGGCCCGCCTCAAATCAGGTGACCCGTTGCCAGCAGCAGGTGCGTTGACGACGATGACAGTGGTCCGCAAGACGGAAGAGGTGAGTGACAGCGGAAAACTGTGGGAGGAACTCCGTGTCCTTTTCTAGAAGGGTCTAGTTGGCACCCGGCGTGGGCCGACTCAGATCGTCAGCAAGCCCCTGAGCCACCTGCTCAGTCACGTCCGATTCGGTGTAGCGCCCATTCTCCACGTTCTCGCGGAGTTCCGTAAGTCGTTCTTCGGACAGGGACGACGACTTCAGTTCCGCCCGTCCACGTTCGATCAGCGCCGCGTTGTCGCCCAACTCGGACTGCGCCGCCCGAGCCTCCTCGGAAATCTCCACGCGATCCGAGCGTGAAGCTTCGTCCGTAGAACTCGTTTCGCTACTTTCGACACCGTCGGACTGAGCGGCTTCCTGCGCCTGGTCCGGCCCGTCGCTGCGGGGACCGTTGGGCTGAACCGAACCGGCCGAGGGGTTATCCTGGATGGTCATGTCTCCTGCGCGATTGTGTAGCGGTACAGTGCGTTTTCGAATGACCCCTTGTGCGTCGTGTACGCCATATCATCGGCGGGACCGAAGGTTTCTTAAACCGTATCTCCCCTATCCTGTGAGATCGTCGTGAAGGGCGCCACTTTCCGTTGAGTTCTCCCGGTACGAGCTCTGCGCACGGCGCAAACTCCCGATCTGTGCGAGCTCATCTTCGATTTCGTCCCGGCGGCCGCGAAAGAGCTCCGCAAGCGACTCGTTTTGGGCGAAGAGAGCCTGCAGCTTCCGGCGGTCCATGTCGGAGGGACTGTTTCCCTCCTCCCCCTCGTCCCCTATCTTTTGAAAGGCCTTCGTGCGGCGGGTGACGAGATCGGTTGCACGGTCCCACTCCTCGGCCTGGGCTGCCTCTCGAATTTGGCGACCCAGGCGGAGGAGTGTGTCGAGCCTATCGGACGTGGACATGGTACGGGGTCGGTTTCAGCAGAACGGGGCCGAACAGTTCGGAAGAGTGGGCCTCGTCTCCCCTGTTTATCCGCTAGAGGCGAGCGCTGATTGCCTGCTGCTGGCTAGCGAGGGAGCGGATCGTGCTCTGTACGTTTGCAAACCGGTCGCGGAGCTGCTGCTGGCGCCGTTCCAGCCGCTCGTCGAACTGGTCGATGCGGTCGTCCATGCGGTCGATGCCGCGGTCGATACTATCGGTCCGGCTGTCGAGAAGATCGCCGGCCCCAATGAACTGATCGACACGGTTCTCAAGTCGGGTGGCCACCCCGTCGGAACTGTTAAACAGGCTCTTCACGGCGTCCTGGTTGTTGCGGACGGCGTCCTCAAGCGCGTTTTCGTCGCTAAGCTTGAGGGTCCCGTCCCGGTTGGCCTCGATGCCAATGTCCGCCAGGGTGTTGAGACCCTCGGGCTGGCCGTCGACCGGGCTGGTGGCGTCGGTCCGGAGCTGCTGGTCGAGCCGGCGGAACGTGCCGTCGTCGGCCAACGTGCCTCGCTCTTCGCCTTCATTGGGCGCAAGGTCCGTCTCCTCCTTCAAAAACGTGATGACCTCATTGACTTTGTCGATGAAGTCCTCCACGACGGTTTTCGCCCCCTCCACGTCCGAGGCAACCTCAAAGTTCGACTCCGTCCCATTGGCCTCGTCGAGATTGATCGTCACGCCCTCTAGCGCGTCGTCCACCGTGCTGGCGTTCCGGGTAAGCGTGAGGCCGTCCAGCGTAAACTCGCTGGTGAGCTTCGAACTGGACTCGTCGGTTCCCACCTCGGTCAGCTCTCCCCCTCGGGTGTCGTTGGCAAGCTGATCGGCATTGACCTCCAGGCTGGAAAGCAGTCCATCTGTGGAATCCGAAAACCCGAGGCGGCCGTCGTACCCGGTCTGCGAGCTTCGGATGGAGAGGCGGGCTGTGTCCCTCGTGGGGTTGACGACGGAGACGTCCGGCCGCTCGTCGGAGGCAATTGTGCCGTCGTCCACGGCCGACTGAAACGCACTGTCGACGGCGGACTTGATATTGTTTAGCACCTCTTCGTTCGTGCCGCTCAAGTCACTGGCACTCACGTCCACCTGAATCGACTTCCGGTCGGTCCCTGAATCGCTGGGCGTAGCGACCTCCACGTTGAACGTCTGGTCGCTACTGAATGCATTGTCGATATCCGACCCCCCGGACGTATACTCCTTCGAGACGCGTCCGTCCTCCGACGCGAGCCGATTGACGGAGAGGGAATGGGTACCCGTACTGGCGCTCTCGTCCGCGGAGACACTGAATGCCGTCGTGCCGTCCTCGGCGCTGGCGGTGCGCCCCTCGAACGGATTCGTGGTCGTGTCCGTCAGCGTGTCGAGCTGAGTCTGCAGCGACGAGAGCTTGCCATCGAGGTCGTTCACGGCTGATTTTTTGTTCTTCTTCTGCTCTCGCTGGTTCTCCAGGTCGATCTTCGGCTGACTCTCAATCCGGAGCGTCTGCTGTATGAGACGTTGGTACTGCGGACTCAAGCCGGTAGAGGTGCCGGAAGAAGGTCCAACGGACGTGCCCATAAGTGACTAGGGAATGTTGTGGGAAAGTCGACGAACGCTGGATCCGCGACCGAAGCCTCAGGCGGGCTGCTCCTCAACAACCCCTTGGCGCCATCCGTCACGCAGCTCCTCGAGCAACTCGCGGATGACGTCGAGGTCACCGCGGGCGCTCTCGTCGAAGCAAAACTCATAGATGGCAAGGAGGCGCTCGGCCAGCTCCCCCCCCTGCTCCACGTTCAGCGAGTCGATGAGCTCGCGGAGCACTTGACGAAGCGTGTCCCGGTCGCCCTGATGACAGGCCTGTATGCCCGTCTCGTAGAGCTTCTCCACCAGTTTCTCCGGCGGCGCGGTCTGGACGGACTGCTGCTGGTATTGCTGGCGTGCGCTGTACATGACTCGGTATGCAAATTCGGGTCCAACGGATAATCGAACGAGAAACAGGCCGGAATTGCCCTGAGCGGCGACGACCGCCCGGACGTCCGGTGATGTTTTCCGACTCGGCCTCTCGGTGGGGGCCTCGTGTACGTCACTCTCTATTATCGGCGCGGACGGGATACTTTTAAGAACACATTGGGGCGCTGAATGCCCGGTCGGCGTCGGGGCAGTGGCTTTTCCTTTCGGGCGTCCCATCCCTCATCGGATGGTTTCAACACGGGTGAGGGTCACGGTACAATCAGCGTGCCGAGCTGGAGGTCCTATCTTTCTCTGATGCTGTGCTCCCTCTCATAAAGCTGCCCCCCATAAAAAAGCACAGCCCCCGGCGGCAACCGGAGGCCGTGCAGTGAATGCGAGGATCAGCCGCTACGTACCCGATGATCGATTTACTGGAGGAGCGAGAGGACGCTCTGGCCGGCGGCGTTGGCCTGGGCCAGCTGCGCGGTCCCGGACTGCTGCTGAACCTGAAGCTTCGCGACCTGCGTCTGCTCGCGGGCAAAGTCCGCGTCCTCAATCCGGCTGCGGGCCGCCTCCAGGTTCGTCTTGCTGGTCTCCAGGTTCGACTCCTTGAACGAGAGGCGGTTCTGGCTCGCGCCCAGGTCACTGAGCTGCGAGGTCAAA
>PXTG01000080.1 GCA_003023365.1 Bacteroidetes bacterium QH_7_62_13
CGGGAAGCCGATCCCGGGCACGTGGCAGCAGATTTTTTACCTCGAACGCGACGTAAGCCCCGGGAGCGAACAATCGTCGTGACGGTGCGGGGGGGGTGAATCAACCGCTATGGTGATCGCAGCCGCCAACACACTCCCGAGTCGAAGGGGCGAAAGGGTCGGAGCGATTCCTGGACTCACTCAGGGGAAGAAGTCCCATCGTCCTGCTTCACGGGAGAGAGGAGGGTTGTGCCCCCGAACGCCGTTGCCTCGTCGAGGAACAGTTGCCGATGGGGAAAGGGAATCTCGATATCTGCCTCGCGCAACGCCTCTCGTACCTTTTCAGTATAGTCCCAACGAATCGGTACCTCCTGACTGGTGTCTCGGATGTAGAAGCGAAGTGCCATGTCGACACTCGAATCGTTCATGTCCGTGACCACGACGCTCGGGGACGGGTCCTGGAGGACTCGTTCGTCGTCTTTTGTAAGGGGGAGGAGGACCTGTCGCGCCTCGTCCGGGTATTCCTTGTAAGCAATTCCAAACTCGATGTCGACCCGCACGATGTTTCGCTTCGTGTGGTTGACGACCCGCTGCGTGATCATCTGAAGGTTGGGGAGGACGAGCACCTCGTTTCGAAGTGTTCGGATACGGGTAGAGCGAAGCGTAATTTCGTCGACTTGTCCGTACTCGTCTTCTACTTCAATGTAGTCGCCGACTTGGAACGGCTTATCAACGAGAATGGTGACGCCGGAGATGAAGTTTTCCAGGGAGTCTCGGGCCGCAAAACCGGCGATGATCCCTACGATACTCAGGCCCCCGATGAGCACCGCCACGTTGAGTCCCAACTGGTCGAGGACAATGGTCCCGATAAAAACCGACATTACGACCCGGAACGTCTTCAGGAGTACGCTCTGCAGTCCTGGTTCGATACTATCACTTCTATCGAGTACACGAAAGAGGGCCTGTGAGAGGAGTCGGTAGACGACGTACAGCAGGAGAAAGGCTGCAAGTGCCTGCAGACCGCGCTCAAGGAAGAGACCGGTCAAATAGAACGTCCCCGACGAAAGATGTTCGTATAGGCCCTCCCAGTTCCCGTGAGTGAAAAGTTGTATCGCTTTGCCGAATGCGTTACTGACCTGATTTACGGTCTCGTTGACCACTGCTGTGGTATCCGCAGGAGGTGATTGGCCTTGCTGGGTTGACCGAAGTACGGATTGGGGTGGGGCCGAATAACTGTCAGCCATGGAGAAGGGAGGGAAGAAGAGACGAGAGAAGACCTACGCAGTGGCGTGGAGGCGGGCCGCGGTCATCGTATTTTTCAGTAGCATGGCTCGCGTCATTAGCCCCACGCCGCCCGGTACTGGTGTGATCCAGGAAGACTTCGGTCGCACTTCCTCAAAGTCGATGTCGCCGACTAGACGATAGCCGCGCTCGTTCGAGGCGTCGTCCACGCGGTTAATGCCCACGTCGATGACCACGGCTCCGTTCTTGACCATATCCGCCCCAATCATCTCGGCCTGTCCCACAGCCGCCACCAGCAGATCGGCGCGTCGGGTGTGGGCCGCGAGGTCTTTTGTTCGGCTATGGCAGACCGTAACGGTCGCGTTCCGGTCGCGCTGCATCAGCAAGTTGGCCAGTGGCTTCCCCACGATGTTTGAACGGCCCACGATGACCGTATCCATCCCTTTCGGATCGATGCCACAGCGATCGAGCATCGTGACGATGCCGTACGGCGTAGCGGGCACAAACGAGGGATTCCCGCGCATCAGGCGCCCTAGATTGGCGGGGTGGAAGCCGTCCACATCCTTCTTGGGATCGATGGTGTCGATGACGGCCCGGTCGTCGATGTGGTCGGGCAGGGGGAGCTGGACCAAGATCCCGTCTACAGAGGGATCGCCGTTCAGTCCCCGAACTGTATCCAACAGTGCCTCCTCCGACAGGTCTGAGTCGTAGTGATGAGTGTTGGTCTCAATGCCCACCTCCGCGGCGTCCTGTTCCTTTCCTCGCACGTAGGCTTTCGAGGCAGGGTTATCGCCGACCAAGACCGCCGAAAGGAACGGGGGGCGGTGCGCCTCGGTCCATTCCTCGATCTGGGCCTTCACCTCGTCGCGAATTGCCTGGGCGATCTCTCGACCATCAATGAGGGTACCGGGTTTGGAGTCGGACATGAAGAACGGAAACTGATCAAGTTGAGCAACGGACCATCCAATCTACAAAACGCCGGTCGCGAGCAAAAGGGCCCTCGGCGAAACTTTGATGCGAAAAGCGGCGGGGAGGGTTAGCTGCACACCCCGTGGAGACAAGGCCTGGGCGTGGTTCGTTGTGTCACAGGTCTTTTTTTTGCCGAAGCAGGGTTGCAAACGAAAACCATCGGTAGTGGGGAAACACCTTCCAAAATTGGCGGGTTGCAGGCGTCGGTTTCGTTCTACGTTTTCCGTCTTCTTCCGATGATGACTTCGGAATCTGTCGAGCCTTTGCGGGCGTCACGGCCCCAAGTCGTCTTCAAGTTTGGCGGCACCGCGGTGGGCACGAGTGAACGCTTTCGTGCGGTCGTCGACATCATTCGGCGCACTGCCGAGGCCGGACGGGTGGTGGCGATTGTCTCGGCGCAGGGAAAAGTGACGCGCCGGTTATCCGCCGGAATGGAGACGTTCGTGACCCAGTTTGCCGATCGGTCGGTCGTGGTCGATACCCTCATCCGCGATCTCCGCGAACGGCACCTGGCCCAGGCCCGCGACGTTTTGTCCGACGATCGTCGAACCACCTACGCCACCCTCATGGGTCGGCGACTGGAGGCCCTCCGTGACGTGTTCGCCGAGGTACAGGACCGGGGGTTCACGCCAGCCTTGCGAGATGCGGTGTTGGCAACGGGGGAGCAGTTGTCCGTTCCGATGGTGACCCTGGCTTTACGGGACCATGGCCTCACCGCTCCCCTTTCCGACGCGACCGACCTCGTCGTTACCGACGACACGTTCGGCGAGGCGAACGTAGATCGGGACGCCACGAAAGCACGAGTCCGTCGCTGGTACAACGGGCTTTCTTCCGGTGCCGTCCCCGTGGTCGCTGGTTTCGTCGGGGCTACGCCGGGGGGAACCACCACGACCCTCGGCTTTGAGGGGAGTGACTATTCCGCCGCGCTCTTTGCTCAGTTTCTGCAGGCAGAATGCCTATCCCGCTACACAGACATCGACGGCCTGTATACCGACGATCCGGACACGACCGCTGACGCCGAGCGGCTCGATGAGATTTCTATGGAGGAGGCGTTTGCCCTTACGGAGTCGGGCCGTCTGGGCATGCATCCGAAAACCCTCCGCCCCCTCGTACGGGCGGACATTCCGATGCAGGTCCGCTCCATCGATGATCCCGACGGACGGGGGACCCAGATTGTGCCCCACGGGCGGGAGAACGTTCGGGTGACCCCACCCGTTGGGAAGATCGCCCCTGAGGGAGACTCATAACCACACCCTTTACATCCTTCGGGGAATACAGGAGGGAAAAGGGACGTTGGAGTCGAGGGGGCCTCCGAGGCGCTTGATTGAGCCCCGCCGAACGTAGGTACGGCCACGACTGCCCCTGAGTGTTTGCCTAACTGGTCCTATGAGTGAGCTCTTGTCTCGTCGAAAAGAATGATAATGGCATCTACGAACTATCAGGTCGGCATCCTCGGGGCAACTGGGGCCGTCGGCCAGACCTTCATCCGTCTTCTGTCGGACCATCCGTGGTTCACCGTCACCGAAGTGGTTGCGTCGGAGCGCTCGGCGGGCCTGCCGTACCGCAAGGCGGCGAATTGGTTGAGTGGCGACCCCATTCCGGATGAGATTGCCGACCGCGCGGTCAAACCCACCGAGCCCGCTGCGCTGGACTGTGATTTCGTGTTCTCGGCCCTCAGTTCGTCGGTGGCCGGGGAAGTGGAGGCCGACTTTGCCGAGGCCGGGTTCCCGGTCGTTTCGAACGCCAAAAACCACCGGCTTCACGAGGACGTGCCCCTTCTCATCCCGGAGGTGAATCCAGATCACATTGCCCTGATTGACCAACAAGACTGGGGAAGTGAAGGCTACGTCGTGACAAATCCAAACTGCTCTACAGTCGGGCTCGTCTGCGGTCTGCGTCCGTTGATGGAGGCCTTTACGGTCGAAGCGGTGCAGGTAACAATGCTCCAGGCGACGGCGAGGAGGAGAAGATGGCCACCGAACCGCGAAAGATTCTTGGTTCGCTTCACGACGAACAGGTCGACTGGGCGGACCTTCCCGTGAGTGCGCAGTGTACTCGTGTGCCTGTACGGAACGGGCACCTTGCCTGCACCTCTGTGCGCTTCGCAGAACCCGTAGACCCCGCAGCGGTTCGGAAGACCCTGGACTCATATCGATCTCCATTGGCTGGATCTCTGCCGAGTTCGCCGGATCCCTTCCTGCAAGTCCTCGATGCGCCGGACGCTCCGCAGCCGCAGCGCCACGTTGACGCAGGGGGAGGCATGACTGTTTCTGTGGGTCGCGTTCAGGACTGTGCCGTCAACGACGTGAAGTTTGTTCTGCTTTCACACAACACAGTGCGCGGGGCTGCCGGTGGGGCGATCCTCAACGCGGAGCTGTTGGCCGTCCGTAATCGCCTGAAGCCTGCCCAGACGACCGCTATCGGGGAAGGACGGGGATAAACCCCGCTTTCTTTACGGAAATGGGGAGGAGCACCGGGGAAGATGCGTTTGGGTCTGAGGCTTCCGGAGTATTTGTCGGTCGCCCCCACGAAATCTGACATACCCATCAGTCCCTTCCAGTCCCCGGTGCCGAATCCCGTCATTCCCCCGCTCACCGGAAGTGAGTCCCCCCAACGATACCCTCCACTGTAGACCCTGGATCTCGATTGATGAATTACCCAGATGTGCGACAGGCCCAGATGGCCGATCGTGAAGCTGTAGGCCAGATGTGGCTCCAACTTCTGAACGAGCAGGCTGACCTTGATGACCGGATGCGGGTGGCCGAGGATGCACTCGACCGGTGGATGAACGACTTTCCCGTGTGGTTGGAAGACGAGACCGACCGCATTTTTGTAGCCGAGGGAGTGGAAGAAAAGCCAGTTGGCTTCGCCACGGCCCGGCGCTGGGGCCCACCACCGATCTACGAGGAGAGCTCGGAGGTGTATCTGGACGAGCTGTATGTTCAGCCCGACACTCGTCGCCGCGGCTACGGGACCCAGCTCGTCCATGCTGTCCGGGATTGGGTCACCCAGGTTGGGGCTCAGCGAATCCGACTTCGCGTAATGGCGGCGAACGAAGCGGGGCGGGCCTTCTGGGAAGCTCAAGAAGCGGTGCCCCTCAGCTTGAGTCTCACGATCGAACGGGAGGATGCGGGGCCGGACGATCAACCGTCCGACGAAGGATCCAAAAAGATCGGGTTTACCTCGGAACGGTCGGAGTGATGACCCGTCCCAGCCAATGTCTCTTGGGAAAGGACCTTATCCGGCACAAGCGGGCGTAGCTCAGTGGCAGAGCATCTGCTTGCCATGCAGAAGGTCGTGGGTTCGAATCCCATCGCCCGCTCCGCTCAACCGACAGCCCCGATTGGCGTCCGCCAGTCGGGGCTTTCTTTTTGTGTCTTCCCGATGAATCCACTCGCTGATAGACCGAAATGGGGACGATTCGGCAACAGGTGGTCCTTCTGTGGGACTAGATATTTAAGGGATGTATCCCGATAGCGGAAGTGTCAAGTAACCTCAACCTCACCGTCAATTCCATTCTCTTCTAAGGTTTCACGGATCGATGGGGCAATGGTATACTCAATCGAACTGGGCATGACTTTAGCCACGAGCCAAGCAATGACCCCTTGATTCCAGGCCGCCTCGGCCGGGTTGTTGATCGTGATTTCCAGCTCCTGCGATCCAGGCGTATCGATAGCGGCGTCGATGCCCTGATTGGCTAATCCCTTTTTCAACCGCTTCGCCATCTGGTTACGTACCGCGGACTCGATATTGGCCCCGCCCATGGCTCCGGCGCGCATGGCCTGGGAGCCCATCTGCTTCTGGGCGAGTTCGTGGGCGTCTAAGATGAGAACCTCTATCATGACGGCGGTTGAGACTTGGGCAGTCGGTAGTGAGATCAACGTCGAAAAGTACTCTGTCGTGTCCGACCCGCTCGTATTCACGGGGCGGGGGTGGGGTTTCGGGTCCGATCAATCTTCGCAGGGGATCAGTATGCCGGCCCGCATCCGAGTCCCTCCCCGCGCCAATGGCATCATTGTCCAGTTATGCCCCTGATCGTTGCGGTTATCCTCCTTGTGGGCGGGCTCCTTCTTGTGGTGGGTTCCGCGGAGCGACTGGTCGAGAGCACCGTCGGGCTCTCGCGAAGTGCTGGGGAGAACGGCACTGGTGGTCCCGCTGGAATTCGGGGATGGACCCCGCCGGATTGTAGTCGTCTTCACTCGTCCCCGTCGGGGCGGACCAGGAGAACGGAGCAGGGGGCGAAGACGGCAACCTGGTGGCTTACCGTTCCAACATTTGCGTTTTCGGCGTCACGGTCCACTCTGTGCGATCGCTGGACGATAAGGTCGACGCCTTTTTCTTCGGCGACTCGGGCAATCTCGGGACCCCGCTCCCCGTAGGTGATTTCCGCCTGGACATGGAAGCCCGCGTCCGAGAGATCAGCGGCCCAGCCTTTCATCTTCGTATCGGCCTCGGCGCGGAGTTCCTCGTAAAAATCATCCATTTCACCGGGTTCATCGTCCTGTAGTGTCTCCACGACGTGAAAGAGGATCAAGTCGGTTTCCCCGATCTCCGCCAGGTTGCGGGCACGTGAGAACACGTATTCGTTGGCGGAAGATAGGTCTACTGGAATCAGAATCTTATCGTACATTGGCGGCGTCTACGTGATGGAGAGTCGATATCCGATAAGAGTCTGCCGTACTCAGATACGAACCTACGAACGAGACGAGTGGATCTCATCCCTCGACTGTGTCATTTAAACCTGCTGTCGTTCTTCCATAACTTAAGGTCATGACGCCGTGGACGTAGAACGAAAAACCCTTCGTCGTCGGCTTGCGAAGCGTCAGCGGGAAAAGGCTGAGCTCGAGCGGCAGTTTCACGCCGTTCGGCATCAATATCAGGAAGAGATTGCCCCGCTGAAGGAAAAGGTCCTCCGACTTCAGGTCCAGCGGCTCCGTCGGGCCGCTCAGCGTCACATGCGAAGCGCGCAACACCGCAATGCCTACCACGACGCGCAGCGTGCCTACGAGACCTTTCAGGAACGACGCCCGGCCCGCGGGTCTTCACCCGATAACGTCCAAGGCCTGTACCGGCGTGCCAGTAAGCGCTGCCACCCCGACGTGGTCCCTGATCTGTATCGGGAGGAGGCGGCTGCGACCTTTCAGGCGCTCGAAACTGCTTATGAAGCCGATCAGGTCTGGGCCGTTAAGGCCATCGCTGAGGCTTTGGAACGCTGGGGATTTCCTCGCGGGGAGGAGCCAGTGAATGCTGAGCGGACGTACGATCCGGAGCATCTGCGGCGGGCCATTTCAAATCTCGAATCGTCCATCCAAGAAATTCGTGGCAC
>PXTG01000081.1 GCA_003023365.1 Bacteroidetes bacterium QH_7_62_13
GTACTTCAACTTTGTCAACCGCATCGCCACCGGTCTCGGGGTCGAGGTGACCCCCGACGAAGTCGCCGGCTACGAATACTGACTTCGTCTCAGTGGCATAGGTGCTCCGGGAGGGAACAACGGACTGGGATGCACCTTAAACTTATTAAACTTACGATCTTCATCGTCTCTTCTTGCGGTGAACTGGTATGACTCCTTCCCCATCCTCCCCCGACGGCACAGGTTCTGGAGTTGTCTCTCCCCCGTCGGTCCCCTACGGCACAGGTGCGTTTCAACAACGTCTCGATGAGCTACTGGACGACGGGAGGACAGGGGATGGGGTCCGTGTGCTCTTCTACGGTGGGCCCCAGGAGAAACGACAGGAAGCCCTCGGCACTCTTGCCCGATACGAGAACGGGAACGTCCACCAGTTCCGCGTGCCGTCGCTTCTCAACGAGTACCGCATGCAGACGCAGAACAGTCTCCGCAAGGCGTTCGACCACGCGGCCGAGGAGCGCGCCCTTCTCTACTTCGACGAAATTGGCTCCCTCGTTGCCCACGATCACGCCGATGCCTCGGAGGATTCGGCTCAAACCGCCGCCCCGACGGCGACGGAGTACTTTTCCGATCGCGTAGATGCCTATCCGGAGGTTGTTGTGCTCGGCCTCGCGCGGCCGCAGTCCCTGGACTGGGCAGCCGGGATGGTCGATCTTGTCGTCCGGTTCGAGTAAGCGACGAGGGTGTACGTTTCGAGGGATCCCCGTGCAACTCTCGGCCTCCTCAGTCGTAGGGCGTGTTGACTCGATTCGCCCGCCGTCTCTGTCTTTCTCCTACCGAAGAGCCCGGGGCGGCCCCTTCAACGTTTCCCCCTGCTTTTTCCGAACACGAGGCAGGGGGGACGTAATCGTAGCGCATTCGTCCCGTCAGTAACGTCCCCGCTCCCATGCGCAGCAAAGGCACAATTATCCTCGTCGTCCTCGTGGTCCTGCTCGGATTCGTGGGCTGCGGGGCCACGAGTTCGTACAATCGTCTCGTCGAGTCCGACGAGCAGGTCAAGCGGGCCTGGTCGGACCTGCAGGCCCAGTACCAGCGCCGGGCCGACCTCATTCCCAATCTCGTAGAGACGGTACAGGGGGCCGCCGATTTTGAGAAGGAAACCCTGCAGTCCGTCACCGAGGCGCGCGCCAAGGCCACGTCGGTCCAAGTGAGTGCGGAGGACCTCGACGATCCCCAGAAGATCCAGCAGTTTCAACAGGCCCAGTCGGCACTCGGAAAGTCACTCGGACGACTTCTCGCCGTCTCCGAAAACTATCCCAAACTCCAGGCCACGCAATCATTTAGTGACCTCCAGGCACAGCTTGAGGGAACCGAAAATCGCATCACGGTGGCGCGTCGCGACTACAACAACGCCGTGCGGCAGTACAACACAAAGGTTCGCTCCTTTCCGACTGTCGTATTTGCGAGTATGATGGGCTTCTCCCCGAAAACGGCGTTCGAGGCGGAGACGGGAGCCGACCAGGCTCCGGACGTGAGTTTCGACTGACCAATTGGGACCCGGGGACGATGTTCTTTCACGTCCCACTTCAACGTGCTCGTTTGTCGTCCACATTTGCTTTTCCACTCGTTTCCGTTCCTATGCGTCTTCGTTCGACTGCCCTTCTACTCATGGCCGCGGTCTGGATCGGGGCGGGGCTGGTTCCGTCGCAGGCGCTGGGCCAGCGGTACGACTTTCCCCCCCGTCCCTCGCAACCTGTTCTGGATCAGGGCGATCTTCTGTCCGCGGCCGAGGAGCGGCGGCTATCTCGCAAACTGACCGCGTTTGAGGACACGACCTCTACCGCCATCGTCGTGGTAACGCTCCAGAGCCTGAACGGGGCGCCCGCGTCGGACTACGCCATCGAGCTCGGGCGCGAGTGGGGCGTGGGACAGGGCGAGAAAGACAACGGCGTCGTCTTTCTCGTCTCGAAGGGGGATCGCAAGATGTTTATCGCCACCGGTTACGGGGTGGAGGGCGCCCTGCCGGATGCCATCGCGAACCGCATCGTCGAGCGGGTCGTCACGCCCGCCTTCCGTGACGGCCAGTTCTACGCGGGCATCGATCGGGGCACCGACGCTATCATCCAGGCCACGAACGGAGAGTACGACGCATCCCAGGAATCGCGGGCGGCCTCATCGGACGACGGGGTCCCGATGGCCCTCATCTTCACGATCTTGATTCTCGTCTACTTCGTCGGCCGGTCGTTCTTTCGGAGCGGGGGTGGCAAACACGGGCGCACGTCCCGACGCCGCCACGGAGACATGCCGGTCGTCATCTGGGGAGGAGGGGGAGGGGGGGGGCACGGAGGCGGCGGGTTCTCCGGCGGAGGGGGCGGCTTTGGGGGCGCCGGCGGTTCCTGGTAGCCGGTCTCTGTTTCTTGTTTTCTGCACGAGTGTCTCCCCAACGATGAGCACCGATCGACTGGACAAGCTAGAGGAATTCTACGAGGAAGACCCGGACGACCGGTTTACGCGGTTTGCCCTTGCCCGTGAGCACCTGAAAGCAGGAAATACCGATCAGGCTCTCGCTTTCTTCGAGGAGCTAGTGGAGACGGATCCCGACTACGTGGGCACCTACTACCACCTCGGCAAGCTCTACGAGCAGCTGGACCGCCCCGACGACGCACTTGCTACCTACGAACAGGGCATCGAGGTGGCCCGCGAACAGGGAGAACAGAAGGCCCTCTCGGAGCTCCAGGACGCAAAACTGAAGGCTGAGGGCATTGGGTTTGACTGAGAACTTTCCGGGAATCGACCGCGTGCACGTGGTAGCCAACCGTCTCTCATCTATTGCCTCGGCACCCGGCCTCCGATGCGCATCGTCGTTCTCATCCTCGGACTGGTGTTGGCGTGCAGTGCGGCCCCCGATTCATCCAACGCGCAGGCGGACACGGACTCAACGTACACCGTACAGTCCGGCGACACGCTCTACGACATCGCCCGCCAAGTGGGGGTGTCCGTGCGGCGGCTCATGGTGTGGAATGACCTGGAGGATCCGTCCATCCAGGCGGGCCAAACGCTTCGCGTACGTCCCCCCGAAGAGGACGAAGCCGCTGGGCCCTCCCCAACCGACACCACCGATGCCCGCTCCGCCCCCAATCAGCCCACAACCTCCAGAACGGATACCAACGCCACGAGCCCACCGTCTCCGCCAGACACGGCGACGGCCTCTCCGAACCCGCCCGCCCGGTACGGTCGTCACGATACCGAGACCGGGGATACCTTCGTGACGCTGGCCCTCCGCCTCAGCACCACCGCGGACACCCTCTTTGCCCTCAACGACAGCGTCAGTGCCCCTCTTCAGGGCGGCCGCACGCTCCGTCTCCCTCCTCGCCGCTTCGGCCCGCCCACCCACGTCGTACAGCCGGGCGAGACCCTCTACAGCATCGCGGGCGAGTACGGCGTCAGCGTTCGCTCCCTAAAGGCCAAAAATGACCTCGACTCAGACACCTTGGAGGTAGAGCAGCGTCTCCGCATTCCGGGTCGTCCAAACTCAAATGTGCCGCCCCTCGGCCAGTGGGCCGACCCGGACTCCACGGGGCGCATCGCCGTTTACCCGGACGCGTTCGCCGGGCGCCTCACGGCCAGCGGCACAACGTATTCCCCCGACGACTTCGTGGTGAGCCATCCCTCCCTCCCGTTCGGCAGTGTCGTCCTGCTCTCCGCAGAGGACCCGGCCCGGCACACTTTCGCTCGCGTCATCGACCGGGGACCCGTGGAGGAGGGGGTCCTCCTCAATGTCTCCCAGGCCGTGGCCCAGGCACTCAGGCTCGATGCCGACGAGGCATCGTCCGTTGCCCTCCGCGTCGTGTGGATCGCGAACGGCACTGCCTGACGTTCCCGACCGTCCCCTGTCTATCCGCTCCCTCCATGTCCGACGACGCTCCCACCGGCCTGCGCGGATACCACGAGAGCACGAGATCGGCGACCTACGGCGTACTGAGCGCCCTTCCCCTCTTCGTGCTCTACGAGGCGATGATTCTGGCCGTCAACACCGGGACTGAAGCACCGGTGCGGGTGGGGGCCGACGTTTGGATTAAGGAGCTACTTTCCATGACGGGTGCCCGGGGTGGGCTGCTCCTGATTCTCATTGCCGTGCTGGCCGGCCTTGCCGCTTTCCTGCTCGACCGGGACAAGACCATTCCGATCCGGGGACGCTACGTCGCTGGCATCGTGGGGGAGAGTGCCGTGTACGCCGTCGGGGTTGCCCTCCTGGTGTCGAACGTCACCGCCGCCCTCTTTGCCGTCGCCCCGCCCCCCACGGGCGCGCTCTGGACCCAGCTGGCCCTCTCCATCGGCGCCGGGCTCTACGAGGAGCTGCTCTTCCGGGTCCTGCTCGTAGGGGGACTTTCTCTCCTCTTCTCTCCCTTCCTGGACCCCCCGACTGCACGCTACGTGCTCGCCGCCGTTCTCGGCGCGGCCCTCTTCAGCCTCGTCCACTACGTCGGGCCGCTCGGCGACCCCTTCCAGCTCCCCTCGTTCACCTTCCGACTGCTCTTTGGATTGGCACTGAACGTCCTTTTCCTCTGGCGCGGCTTCGGCGTGGCCGCCTGGACCCATGCTCTCTACGATGTGATGGTGGTAACCGGTGTGTTCGGATGACCGGAACGGGATGCAGGAAACGGACGCGACACGCCGAGATGGATGCCGCCTTGGCACTCGGAGAAAGGTTCTCTCCCAACCATGCGCGGTGTCGAACTGATTGCCCTATTCTCGGGGCGCGCGAATCACGACGGCGTCGGTCGCAGTCCGGTGCACGGTCGCCCCCTCCGTGGGGGTCAGGGACGCGGCCGCGCTCGACGTCCCAGTACCGGTGCTGGAGGGAGTAAGAACGACCTCTAGGCTTCCGTTCGGCCCGTCCACGGTGATCGTGACGGTTTCCACCGTCGGGTCGCCCGACACTTCCGGGTTCGGATCCTCCACTACCCGGAAGGTAAAGTCGGTCGTCTCGTCCAGATTGACGATGTCTCCCGCGTCGAATCCATCGTTCTCGTCGTCGCGAAGCGCCGTGTCGTCGAGGGTGACCTCCGTGTTGCCCACGGCCTTCACCTTCGTTCCCTCCGCCTCCACCTGAATATTCGTTCCGGGCGCCAGCGGATTCGTATTCGCGACATCCCGCACCTTCAAGTCATAGGTCGCGCCCAGCTCCGCGGAGTCGGGATCTACCGCGACCTCCGGCCGACCGGAGAAGACCATGGGAATCGTCTCGGAAATCGTGTTTTCGTTGCCCATCTCCGCGGGGTCGGGACAGTTGCTCGGGTCCACAATCGTATTCACGTCGTCAGTTCCGACCGTTTCGGCCCGCACCGTTCCCACACCTCCATCGGGAAGCGGGCGCGCAGAGGTGAGCGTGACGGATCCCTGCCCCTTCTCGTTGGTCTGGACGGATCCCTCAATCAGTCCGGCATTCGTGCTGAACGAGACGGCGGTACCCGGCACGACCGGATTCCCGTACTTGTCGCCGACAAATACCAAAACGGACGTGTTGACGCCAAGCTCGACAAGACCGGGGAAATTGAACTGATCCGGGGCCAGGCTGAAGTGACACTTGTTGGGCAACCCCCCGTGGATGGAAAGGGCCACCGGCTTGGACGCGAACGTGGTTCCGTCCGGTCGTTCGGTTTCCGCCACAACCTGCACGACCCCGGCGGTCGTCCCGCTCGATATGTTTACGGTGG
>PXTG01000082.1 GCA_003023365.1 Bacteroidetes bacterium QH_7_62_13
GTGAGCCCGCCAAGGTCCGACTCTACCAGCGTACGGAGGACTTTTCCGAGATTATCGAGCACGAGGAGCGGTTCTTCCCGTTTTTCTTCCTTTCAGACTTTTCACTGGTCGAGGATCTTTACAAGAAGGACCGCATCGCAAAGGCCAAAACCCTCGATGGCGGTAATTACTACCGCTATCTCTTAATCTTTCGCACCTGGAGCGACTACTGGGACGCCGTGCGGCAGGTCGAACGGCGCACCGGCACCGACGAAGGCTGGCCCGATGAGATCTATCGTGTGGGCTCGCCCACCCAGCAGTATCTCATGCAGTCGGGCCGTACCTGCCTGCTCGACATGACGCTCGACGACCTCCACCGCCTCCAGCTCGACATCGAGGTGTACACCGAGGGCGGCTTCCCCAACGCCGAGCGGCCCGAGGACAAAATCATCATTGTTGCGTTCTCCGACAATCGAGGGTGGACGCGCCTCCTCCCCCTCGACGACGGACGGGATGAGGCCGATCTCCTCCGGGAAACGGTGCAGATCATCCGGAAGCGTGACCCCGACGTGATCGAGGGGCATAACGTGTTTAGCTTCGACCTGACCTACATTCTCGATCGGTGCGACCTTCATGGCGTCGATTTCGCCATTGGCCGGGATGGATCGGTGCCCCGCACGTACGACTCCAGCATGCGCTTCGCGGAGCGGACGGTGGACTATCCGGCCGTCGACATCGTAGGCCGGCACGTCATCGACACCTACTTTCAGGTGATGTCGTTCGACGTGTTTAGCCGCGACCTCCCGGACTACAGCCTCAAGACGGCCGCCCGCTACTTCGGCCTCGTGCCCGAGGAGCGCACCTACATCGAGGGCGTCGATATCTCAAAGGCGTGGCGGGAGGACCGTGACGAACTGCTCGACTACGCGATCGACGACGTCATTGAGACGAAGCGCCTCGCGGGGCACCTCTCCGGCTCCACGTTCTACCTGGCGCAAATGCTGCCGATGACGTACGGGTCCTCCGCCCGGCGCGGCCCGGCCGCCAAAATCGAGAGCCTTTTCGTCCGCGAGTACCTGCGCCAGCGGCACGCCCTGCCCCGCAGCGAATGGGGCAGTCAATCGATGGGCGGCTATACCGACATCTTCCTCAGCGGCGTGATGGGGCCCATCGTCTACGCCGACGTGGAGAGCCTATACCCGTCGATCATGTTGAACTACGACGTGAAGCCGTCCGGGGACTCCCTTGATCTATTCCCTCAGCTCCTGGAGCGGCTTACCGACCTGCGCCTGGAGACGAAAGAGGATATGCGCAACGCCGAGGACGAGGAGGTCCGCAGCGAGCTCGACGCGCGACAGAGCTCCTACAAGGTACTTATCAACTGCTTTGATCCAGAGACGGAGATCGTAACTGTTGACGGAATAAAGCACGTCAGTGAGATCGAAGCGGGAGACCGCGTTTACTCGCTCAATCCGAATACTGGAGAGGTCGAAATTAAACCCGTCACTGCCACGCATGCCCAGCAGTATGCGGGGCCGATGGTCGAGATCAAAAACCGTCACACAGATTTCCTGGTCACACCGAATCACCGATTTCTAACGCAGAAATGTACGTCTGGGACCTACACCAGTCTTTCGTGGGAATCGGCCTCAAACATGCTTGACGACGGAATGCGGCGGCGTCTTCCTTCCCTACGTCCTCTTCCTGGTGCCGGCGAAACTCCTTCCTCGGGTTCTCTTTCTGCCGCGTGTGAACGGCTCGGCGTTGACCATGAGGCGGGGGCTCGCGGAATGACGGAACGTCGCAAACAAGTACGCCGGCAGCCGGGACGCTATGATTTAGAAGATTGGCTCCGCGTGCTCGCGTGGTTTACCACCGAAGGAACGCTCTACGAAAGCAAGTCTCGGGAGTACAAGAACGGACACGTGAGGGGCGCCCCGCATCGAACAACGCTTTTCCAGAAAAACGAAGAAGGGCGTAGACGGATCGCCGATCTACTCGTCCGAGGTGGGATTGCACACAGTTCCGACTATAACGGCCCCTCGTTTTGTTCGAGGACATTGCACGAAGTCCTGAAGGCCCACCGCGGCTCCGACAGTTCTTCCAGGCGTCTCCCATCCTGGATTTTTCGGCTTGGTCCAGAGCAGTTGCAAATTGTTTTCGACGTTCTCATGCGCGGCGACGGAAATGCGCGGGAGGATCGATTCACGAGTTCCAGCGACCAGTTGGCCGAGGATTTTGTCAGACTAGCCATGCACGTTGGTCGGCGTGCGTATCCGCGAGCCCACGACGGCTGCCATCGTATCCAGGTCAACAATGGTCGGGGTCAGCGTCCCACAATCAAGCCGAACCACCGGCGTGAGGTAGACTATTCGGGGATGATCTACTGCCTAACCGTCGCGGACAATCATACCGTCCTTGCAGGTCGCAATCGCAAATTCAACTGGACCGGACAGAGCTTCTACGGCGTACTCGGCTTTTCCCTCTCCGCATTCAACGACTTCGAAGAGGCCGACCGCGTGGCCCGCACGGGACAAGAAATTTTACGCGAACTGATCGACGAGATCCGGGACCGGGGCGGCACCGTGGTTGAGGTAGACACGGACGGCGTGCTCTTCGTGCCGCCGGACGGGGTGCGCGGCGAGCAGGAGGAGATCGACTTCACGGTTGGGCTCACGGACGCAATGCCGGAGGGCATCCGCGTCGGGTTCGACGGCCGCTACGAGAAAATGCTGTCGTACAAGAAGAAAAACTACGCCCTCCTCACCTACGACGACGACCTGAAGTTTAAGGGCTCGTCACTCATCTCCCGCTCCAACGAGCCGTTTGGCCGCGACTTCGTGCGACGGGCGATTCGCCGTCTCCTGGACCACGACGTGGAGGGGCTGCACGACCTTTACGTGGACAGCCGTAACAAAATTATCGATAGCGACTGGGAAAGTGTGGAGAGCTTCGCCCGCACCGAAACGCTCAAAGATACACTCGCCCAGTACGAGGCCGACGTGGAGGAGGGCAACCGCCCCCGGGCCGCCACCTACGAGTTAGCCAAGGAAAAGCAGGAGAAGACGGGCAAGCCGGTAAAGAAGGGCGATCGCATCTCCTATTACATAACGGGGGACAGCGCCAACGTGACCGCCTTCAAGAACAGCAGGCTCGCCGCCGAGTGGGACCCGGGGGACCCGGACGAGAATACGGCCTACTACCTGAAGCGTCTCGACGAGTTCGCCGATAAGTTCGAGCCGTTTTTCACGGCGGAAGACTTCCGGCTCGTCTTCTCCCCGGAGGACATGTTTGGGTTTTCGGCCGACGGCATTGAGATTCAGACTGTCGAGCACGAGGCCGACCATCCCGCACACGATGACGGGCAGGAGGAGGTCCCGTTTTGAGTCCGCCTCCGGCCGCGTCCCCGATTGATCAACAGTCCCCCACTCCGCTGAACCATTTCCGCGCCGGGCAGTGCATAGTGTTGTTCTCACTTGACTGTCGATTGCTATACGTATCGATCCGTCCATGAAACGCCTTGCAGCCGCCGGCACGTTCGCCCTACTCGCAGGAGGAGCCGGCCTCCTGCTGCTGGCCTCTATTTTCTACTCTTGCCGGAAAGGCGACAAACCACACGACATGGGGACCAGCTCGGCCTCCTCATCCTCCCCACACGTGTCTCAGGTCGCCCCACCCCCTCAGGTCGGGACGAAGGAGACGGCCTTGAAGACTCCCTCCCGGATTGATCTGGATCCCCCTCCCACCTTGTTTGCCCGACGGTCCTGAGCCTGCGTCGGCCCCCTCGATTTATTCTCCCTTCCCGTGCAGGACTCCCCGGACGACATCCCCTCCGGTCTCGTATTCTCCTCTCTGGAGGAGGCTCCCTCCCGGAAACGACGCCTTCTTCTGTTCACTGTCGTGGCAGCGGTCGCGGGCCTCGCGCTCATCTGGCCCATCTATCCGTCGGTGGCCAGCATCCAACCCTACGTGCTCGGGCTCCCCTTTTCACTTGCCTGGGTCGTCGGGTGGCTCGTTGTCGTGTTCGTAGCCCTGGTCCTCCTGTACCACTCCGAGGAGGTCGACTCGGACGCCGAATAGTCGGCTACGGGTTCTCTTTCGAGTGCGTTGAGCAGGGACGAGGGGATTTTTCCTGATCGACATTCCCCCGCAGCAATCGCTTCCACAGGATGGAACCCTGGATCATCATCCTGTCCATCTGCGGCGCCTACCTCGTGGTCGCACTGGGACTCGGGGTGTGGTCGGGCCGCACGGTGTCGAAGAGTGTCACCGGGTACGTGGCGGGCGACCGGACGCTGGGCACCCTCGTTCTGTACTTTGTGCTCGGGGCGTCGGTTTTCTCGTCGTTCGCGTTTCTCGGGGCACCGGGCTGGGCCTACTCCCGGGGCGCGGCGGCCTTCTACATCATCGCCTACGGAGCGGTGGGGATGATTCCCTTCTACTTCTTGGGTCCCCACGCTCGACGGGTGGGGGAGGAGCTCGGGTTCGTGACACAGGCCGAGATGCTGGCCCACCGCTACGACAGCTCCGCACTTTCGGTGATCCTGGCCGTGCTGAGCGTCGTGGTCTTCGTGCCGTATCTCACGCTCCAGATGAAAGGAGCCGGTTTCCTGCTCTCGACGATCTCGGAGGGACACCTGCCGCAGTGGCTGGGCGCGCTGATTGCGTACGGCGTCGTCCTGGTGTACGTGTTTGCCAGCGGCATGATGGCGATCGGCTGGACCAACACCCTCCAGGGCATCTTCATGATGGTCGTGGCGTGGTTTCTCGGGCTCTACCTGCCGTACGAGCTGCACGGCGGGGTCCAACCGATGTTTGAGGCGCTGGCCGCCAGTGATGCAGGGGCCATGCTCGAAGGCCCGGGCCTGGCGGCCAACGGGTCGTCGTGGACGTGGGCGGGGTACAGCTCGGCCGTCATTGTGTCGGCGGTCGGGTTCTCAATGTGGCCGCACCTGTTTATGCGGGCCTTCACCGCCCGAAGCGAGCGCACGCTCAAGCTCACTGTCGTCCTCTACCCGACGTTTCAGCTCTTCCTCGTCCCCATTCTCCTCATCGGGTTCGCCGGTGTTTTGCCGTTTCCGGACGTTTCACCGGCCGACACGATTGTCCCACACCTGCTCACCGAACTGGAGTTGTCCCCGGTCCTTGTGGGCCTGGTCTGTGCGGGCGCCCTGGCGGCCTCGATGTCATCCGGGGACGCGATTCTCCACGCAGCCGCGTCCATCGGGGTGCGTGACGGCATTACCCCGCTCCGTACCACCCCAATGAGCGATACGCGACAGCGGCTGTGGATCCGAGGCCTGGTCGTGGCCGTCAGTGCCGTGGCCTACTACTTTGCCGTGATCTCGGAGGTGAGCATCGTAGCGCTCCTGCTCGGGGCGTACGGGGGCGTCGCACAAATCTTCCCCCTCGTGTTCGCCACCTTCTACTGGCCGCGGGCCACCGGCGCAGGGGCGCTGTCGGGCCTTCTCGCCGGCATCGGGGCCAACACATTGTTTCTCGTACTCCCTTCGCTCCGCCCCTTTCCTCTGCACGAGGGCATCTACGGCCTGGCGGCAAACATTCTGGTCTTTACCACAGTGAGCTTGTTGACGAAGCCGCACGACCCAAATCACCTTGAAGACTACACGTCCGGCCTTTCTACGACCGAAGCAAACGCGACCCCGTCTCCTTCAGAGTAAACTCCCTGCTTCACCACTGAAGGATTTTGCACGCCTCGTCCCTCTTGATGATTATCACTTTTTCCAGATGGAACGATGGTTGCTTGTATGCTAGGCACCGGGTAGATTACTGTGTCACGCTAGTTCTTTACTCACCGATCCACCTCTGCCATGCGTCGCCTCTCTTCCTCAATATGCATATTTGCTCTCGCCAGTCTTCTGTTCGTTTCCCCTGCGCGTGCTCAACAAGGACTAGACGACCTTAGCGATCTCAGAGAAACGCTTCGAACGATCAGTGGAGAATACGCTGATAGCTACGTTCAACCGATCACGAACACCTTCGGGGCCGGTGTCAGCAGCGGTCTCTTCCGTAGTGCCGATGTAGGTAACAGTTTGATTCCGGGCTTTCCCCTTAACGTGTACGCTGGTGTGAGTGTCTCCGGGACACTGACCGCTTCTATGAAGAAGAACTTTCGGCCGTTTGGGAACGGGCAAACGTCCTTCGTCTCAAACGGGCAGGAGTTCATGGTCACCTACGAAGGAACGGGAACTGTGCCGACGGTACTCGGAGAGACTGAACCTCCCGGTCCGGACTTGGTCGTGGAGACGGATGTAAACGGGCAGACACGGGAAGTTGCGAGAGCCAAGGCGCCGCAAGGACTCATCGATACACCGATCGCTCCCATTCTCATTCCTCAGGTAGGTGTGGGCTCTATTGCTGGAACGGACGTCCAACTCCGGTATTTTCCGAAGTCGGAGCTTTCCTGGTCAGGCAGCAGTTACGGCACCGTCGGGGTGTTCGGACTCGCGGTACGCCACGATATTGATCAGTGGTTTCCGGCGCCTCTTCCGCTCAACGTCGCTGTGCAAGGCGCCTGGAATCAGTTTTCTCTTGAGAACGACCTTGGTCAGGGAGCAGCCCAAGAAGTTCTCGATGCGTCGGGATGGGCGTTTAATCTTCAGGCGAGCAAGGGCGTGACTGTCCTTCCTGTTGCATTTTACGGCGGCCTCCAGTACGAGAAGTTCAATGTCGATTACAACTACACCTTCCCACTGGACAGGGATGATGTGGAGGATCCAGAGATTTCTCTTAGTCAAACGGCGGCAAACCGATTTCGTGCCCTTGCCGGATTTTCGCTGACGTTCGCTGTAGTCCGCTTTAATGTGGACTACGCGATTGGAAGTGCCAATAACGTCCTGACGACGGGTCTCGGGGTTCGGCTCTAGTGCTCCAAGAATTCGGTCGTTACACGCCCGGTGTCGTTGGGCAAACAAGCCGCCACCAAGAAATCGTTGTGCTCAAACACGCCCCCCGGACAGACCGGGGGGCGTTGCTGGTTTCGTCACTACGCTTCGGCGGGCTCCCGCTCCGGCGCGACGACCTCCAAGTAGCGCTCTACGGACTCTTCCGTAATGTTCTTGGCACGTTCAGGGCCAAAGAAGTCCTGCACGCGGACCGTTTTGTCCTCCAACGCCTTGTAGTCCTTGAAGAAGCGGCGCAGTTCCAGGAGCCGATGGTCCGGAAGCTCCTTGATGTGCCAGTAATCGTTGAACGCCGGATCATCCATGTGGATACAGATAACTTTTGCATCTTCCTCGTCGTCATCGAGCATGCTCATCATGCCGATGGGACGTGCTCGAAGAATACTCAACGGATCGACGGCCTCCTGAGCAAGCACGAGCACGTCGAGCGGATCCCTGTCATCCGCGTAGGTTTGCGGAATAAAGCCGTAGTTGGCCGGATAGACTACGGAGGAGTAGAGCATGCGATCGACCCGGAGCATGCCGGTCTCCTTGTCCAGCTCGTACTTGACCTTGCTTCCCTGCGGGATTTCGATGATGGCGTTGAACACATCGGGCGCGTCCGCCCCGATGCTAATGTCGTGCCAAGGGTGTGCCATGAAAGGGATTGGAGTGAATGTGCGAGGAACAAACGAGGCGACAACCGCGGGAGCATCCGACGATCCGGATTCTCAGCCTCCTAACGAGCCGTCTCGGCCGGCGTGGGGATCTTCTTTAAGGTGCTGGGACGGATCGAAGGAACGCTCCGTCCCGACCCAGGCCGCCAGGGCCGCACTCGCAACAGTCGTATCGACGTTGTTGAGTGCCTCCAGGGTCGAGCCCGCGGCCTCAGGGGTGTCCTGATTGCCATCCGCTTCGTCGAGGACTTCTGAGGCGCGCTGCACGCCGCGAGCGAGCTCGGAGGCCGCTTCGCTGCTGTGATCGTCAATGCCGAAGCGACGATCACGGTACAATTCGGCCAGGGTGCGGACGGCGTCGGCCGTCCCCAGAGAAACGCCGACCTCGTCGCGCTCTCCCGGGACCGATCCGCTTCCCTCCGTCAGCGTAGCAGCGACCGGATCGAGGCCGCGATCCGAAAGCGCGTCGACGAGGGCTTCCCCGTCAGCCGAAGCTCGGTTCACCACCAGGCTCGTGCGGCCGATGTAGGGACGCTCAGCGATAAGCCCCTGGACGTGATCGGCCAGCTCATCAAGAGAGTCCACGTCCCGGTGGCGGCGAGCGTGATCCAGACGAAAGGATGCCTGGGCATCCGACTGCTCTTTCTCTTTCTCCAGAATCGTGAGTGTCGCACCGAACGAGTCGTCGGAAGCGGCACCGTCAAGATCAACTCCAAGAAAGAAAGCGTGGGCCATAGTAAACCAGGGATCAGTTGTGAGACGTTACACCGAACGGACCTATAGCATGGAAGTGCGTGCCGCTCGTTCCCCACTCCTTGGCCGTTGGGAAGAGATTCGGGAGAGGCCCCACTCAAGCGTCTATCGTGCAGTACTGCACGCTAAAGTGGTCGCGCTCGTCGGTCCACACCTGCTCGACGGAAAAGCCCGCCTCTCCAACCAGGCCGGCAAATTCGTCGAGCGTGTACTTGTAGGAATACTCCATGTGAATCGTCTCTCCCTCGTCGAAGGAGAACAACGTTCCGTCCACAGTTACCCGCTGCTCCGTGGTGCTCCGGAGAAAACTTTCCATGCATCCCTCTTCCTCGTTCCAGACGCCCTGATGTTCGAAGCAATCCAGATCGAAGTTTCCGTCGAGCTCCCGGTTGATGCGTCGTAGGAGATTGAGGTTGAACGCAGCCGTCACGCCGTCAGCGTCGTTGTAGGCGGCTCTGAGCACATCTACGTCCTTCTTGAGGTCGACCCCGATGAGGAGCCCGGCGTCACGGTCTAGCCCATCGGCAATGCGGCCGAGAAACGCCCGGGCCTGTTCGGGCCGAAAGTTGCCAACGGTTGATCCAGGGTAATAGACAACCGTGCGGGCCACGGGGCCGGGAGGCTCCGGCAGATCGAACGAGGAGGTATAGTCGGCGCACAGCGGCTGAACCGGCGTATCCGGATAGTCCGTCGCAATCTTCTCGGCGGCCTGCACGAGGTGGGCGCGCGAAATATCGATGGGGACGTACACGACCAGATCGTCCAGGTGGTCGAGTAAGATTCGGGTCTTCAGGCTGCTTCCACTCCCGAGCTCAACGAGTCGCGCTCGGGGGCCGATGGCCTCGACCATCGCGTCGACATGGTCCTGCATGATGCCAATTTCGGTCCGCGTCGGGTAGTATTCCTCCAGTTCGCAAATCTGGTCGAAGAGCTTCGATCCCCGTTCGTCGTACATAAACTTCGAGGGGATCTTTTTCTGTGGCTTCCGAAGCCCATCGAGTACGGCTTCTCGGAAGGACTCGGTGGCTGGTGCCTGATCTACGAGCGGAAGCGTTTTGGACGTGGTGTCCATCAGAATGCATAGAGTAGCGGTGTAGAAAACAGGGCGAACAGGACGCTCGGTTGCTCGGATCCCAACATATTTGAGTGCAGCGAATCGTAACAACGGGGGGACCCCTCGTAGAAGTCAAGCGCCCGGCCCGCCCGTTCACAAAATGTTGGGATTTATTACAGTCTAGCCGTGCACTAAGGGTGTCAGGGCCCGCCTACGTCGGAAAGGGGATCCGGGTGCCGGAATGAATAATTGCAGCGCTGCTTGAGCTTCGCGTTGCTCACGCGTTTGCCCCCGGCGGTGTCGCCCTCATCGAATGTGGGGGGCTCCATCCCCATCGCCTCCGCGGCGCGGGTGTAGAACGCCTTTCGGGAGGGATGCTCGTCGGCGCAGGCGTTAAACACGTCGCCCCGCACGTTCTGCTGGAGCAGGCGGACGAATACCCCAACAGCGTCGTCGCGATGAATCAGGTTGACGGGCGCTTGGGGACGGCCCACGTTGGTCCGGCCGGCAAGGAACCGGCCGGGGTTGCGGTCTCCCCCGTACAGCCCCCCGAGTCGGACGACCGTAACGTCGAGGGCGTCGGTTTCCATTAGCAGGCCCTCCACGTCGAGCAGGGCCTCGCCGGTCGAGCGCCGCGGACCGGAGAGGGCCTCCGGCTGGCCCGGGGGGCAATCGGCCTCGGTGACGGTCCGGTCCACGTTCGGATAGACGCCGGTTGAGCTGGCAAAAAGCACCCAGTCGACCGTTCCTTCGACCGCCGCGTCCCGAACTGCCTCGATCTGCCGGCGGTGCACGGCTTGCACGTCGTCGGCGCGCCGGGGCGGGGGGACGTTGAGCACCAGTACAGGCGACTCGAACAGGGCACCCGGGTCGTCCCCCGAGAGATCCGGGTCGAGCGTCAACTGAAAGGGCTCGATTCCATCCTGGCGCAGCGCGTCGAGCTTCTCCGGCGATGTGGTGGAGCCCCGCACCGTCCGTCCGTCGCCTACGAGCTGCACGCCGAGCGGGCGCCCGAGCCACCCGCACCCGAGAATGCTTACCGAAGCCGTCATGACAAGAAGGATCCCATCGAAAGAGGGTAGCGCGGAACGTAGTCCGTCATGAGGGTGCTGGCTCCCCAAGCGTTGGGCTCCCCGAACGTTCCGGTTCTCCTGACTCGCCACCCATCCTTCACAGGAACGAGATCCGAGTCAGCATCCGCTTTTCCCACTCTCCTCGTTCAACCGAGCCCACGCAACACGCACCCCCCGAATCCTGCGACGAGCCCCGCTGTTTGAAAGAGGCATTTCGAACCGTTCTGGTGCCCAGCAACCCAATTATGACCGATTCGCAGTCGGAGGCCGCCCGCTCGGAGGTGGTGGAGGCCGACACGATTCATTCACTCGACGCCTCTGTCCGCAACATCTGGCGGATCAAAGGGGCAGGGCTCACACTCCTGCTTCTTCTTCCCTCTCTGTTCTACGACCTCACCCATCTGTTCGACCCGGGCTCCTGGCTGCCGTTCGGGGTGCTGTCCGGCACGGTCCTCGTGCTCGGGCTGATCTACTGTCTCGCCTGGCCCCGGTTGCGATACCGCGCCTGGGGCTTTGCCCTCCGCCCCGAAGAATTGTACACCGAACACGGCGTTCTCAACCACATCCGAACGGTGGTACCGCTCCGGCGTATTCAGCACGTGGACGTGTCGCAGGACCTGATCGAGCGTGAATTTGCGCTCGGGCGTCTTGTCGTCCACACGGCCGGTTCCCGGAGCAGTGACGTCGTCGTTCCCGGCCTCCCCCTCGGCGAGGCGGAGCGCATCCGCGACGAGGTCAAACGATTCATCCTCGAAGATCCCCTCACGGAAGACCCGGTGTAATGTCGCCCTCGGCTTCAGATCCGGACCCCCCCGACCGTTCGGGACTTCCCGAGACGCCTCCGTCGTCGACGGATCCTTCCTCGGAGGAGGCTTCCCCCACGACGGACGCTCCTCCGGCCCATGGCTCACCCTCAACCCTCCTCGGGGCCGTGGAGGAGCCACAGCGCCTGCATCCGCTCACATTGCTCCTTCGCGTGGGGGCGAGCCTACCCGCCCTGCTGCTGCTCCTGCTCCCCACCCTGCAGAATCCGAGCTCGGAGAACCTTTTTTCCGTGGCGCTCACCGTGTTCTACGGCGTGGTGGCCCTGCCGGCCATCGTGCTACAGTACCTGCGCTTCAGCTACCGGATCACCCCCAAGCAGATCGTCATCCAAAAGGGGGTCATCAAGCGCCAGAACCGCAGTATTCCCATCGAGCGCGTCCAGAACGTGCAGATTGAGCGGAACCTGGTGGCGCGCATTCTCGGCGTGGCCAAGGTGACGATCGAGACGGCGGGAAGCTCGGCCACCGAAGGCTCGTTGGAGTACGTGGGACTGGAAGCTGCACAGGACATCCGACAGGTCGTGCGCTCTTTCCAGCACCAGGCGACCGACGCCTCGGGCGCGCCCCAATCGAGGGCCGACGAAGAGGGGTCGAAGGAAATCCTCTTCTCCATGAATCTTGTCCACGTACTGCAGTCGGGCGCCTTCCGATTTTCCCTACTGTACATCGTGCTCGTGTTCTCGGGCCTCGAACTCCTCGATCCAGAGGTCATAATCCAGCGGGTCCTGCGCTCGCAGGGACGCATCGACCAAATTACGGAAACGATGGCGGCCCATCCGGTACTAACGGCGATCGGCACCGTCGGGGTCGCCGGGTTTTTTGGGTGGATCAGCGGCATCGTCATTCACCTAGCCCGCTATTATAATTTTTCCCTGTGGCTCGACGGCAACAAGTTGCGCAAGCGCCACGGGCTGTTCACGGTGACGGAAGGGACCATCCCCCTCGAAAAGGTTCAGGCCCTCGTCCTGCGCACGAATCCGCTTATGCGGCTCTTCGGATGGTACGAGCTGAAGGTGCAAACCGTGGGGATGGACGTGAATGAGCAGGGCCACCGCGTGATCGCCCCGTTTGCCCAGTACGAGGACCTCTTGGCGCTCGGCCAGCGGGTGCGGTCCTTCGACCTGCCCGACACGTTCGGACGCGTTTCCCCAATCACCATCCGCCGCCGGTTTTTCCGGTACACAGCGGTCCTGTCGGCGGGATTGCTGCCCGCCGTCTACTTCTGGCCGGCGGACTGGTGGCAATTGGGCGGTGCCGCCCTTCCCTGGTGGGGGTTCGTGCTCGTGCCGTTTATCCTGGGCTGGGCGATTCTCCAGTACCGAAACCACGAGTACGCTGCTCGGAACGACGGCCTCTACGTCCGGCGCGGGGTGACGACCCATCGCCTGTGGGTGATTCCCGTCGAGAAGTTCCACGCGTTCCACGCCACCGCCACGATCTTTCAGCGCCGCCTTGGGCTTAAGACCCTGCACGTGGACACGGCCGGGGCCGCCACCTTTGCGTACCCGGAGGTGATCGACCTCCCCGCGAAGGAGGCCGACGCCCAACTCGATCGCCTCTACCAACGCTTCCAAACCCTCTACCAAACCCGGATCGAAGAAGCGACCGGGGCCCCCGACACGCGCCTCGACGCCGATCAACGCTTGCAACTTCCCGTTAGGGACGATAAATAGCGCCCCCGGTCCGTCGCGTGCTGGCCCCGAGTTCAGTTCGTCCCGTCCTCGACCGTCCACCAACCACGCAAGGCCCCCGTATCTTGCTTCTCACCGCGCTCCCTGCCCCGACGACCTTCTTGTGATTCGCCGTCCCGTTCGTTTGACTGATGCCCAACGACGCGCAGTCCTTTTTCGCCCCCTTTCCATCAATTCCTTGTCGCCGTGGACTCTCGACGCGTCAGTGGCATTCTCCTCCACATCACCTCCCTCCCAAGCGCCTACGGCATCGGGGATCTGGGCCCGACGGCCTTCGACTTCGCCGATTTTCTAACCCGCACCAATCAGCGCCTGTGGCAGAT
>PXTG01000083.1 GCA_003023365.1 Bacteroidetes bacterium QH_7_62_13
AGCGGGAGGTGGGCGGGGTTGTGGTCGGCGAGGTCGGGATCTACACGGCGCGCGACCCTGACGGCATCCGGGCGGCGGATCTCTCGGTGGACTGACGATTGAGGTGGGCACTCTATTTGGCTGACGCGGGCGTCAGTGTGCTCAACAGGCGCTCGGGCAGACCGTCGAAACTACCATTGCTCATGAGAAGGGCTACGTCCCCGGGGCGGGGCATGTCCATCAACGCCGGAAGCGTTGCATTTACTTCTTCGAACGCCCGAGCGGGCCGGGCCTTCAGGAAGACGCGATCGGCCGCCCCGAACGCCTCGCCGTAAGGAGCCCCGAGGGCCTTTCGCCGACCGGAGTTGGACCGCGGCCCGAACACGGCCACCACGCGTCGGGCAGGAAACAGTGGGCCAGGGCCTCGGAAAAGGACTGCTGCGGGAGCCGCTCCTCCCGGGCGTGGGTCGCCTCCGGATGACGGGGCGGAGGAAAGGAGGCTCGCCGAGTCGTTCTCTCCGCCCCGGGTCACGCCCATTGCTCGAAACCAGTCTCTGAAGGACGAAGATCCTGGTGGGGAGCTAATCGTCGCTCGTCGAGGAGCTGGTGTGAGACTTGGAGGAGGTTTTGGGCGGAACCGGTGTATCCTCCTCGTTTTTCAGCTCCGAGAGGGAGGCCGGAGCGTCAATCTCCTCGTTCGATTCGGCGGCCGAGACCGCATCAAGGGCGTCGTCGGACACCATGCCGAGTTCACGGGCCCGCTTAAACCACTGCTTTCGGGCCAGGGCCTGCATGTCCTCCACCGAGTCGGCCTCGTCAACAATTTCGAGGCCGAGGAGCGTCTCGACAACGTCTTCCATCGTCACCACGCCGGCCACGCCCCCGTACTCGTCGATGACGAGGGCGATGTGCTCCAGGCTGTCGAGCAGGCGTTCCAGGAGATCGGGAAGGGGCAAATTCTCTCGCACCACCAGAATCTCACGGGCAATCTCTCCAAGCGGCACGTCGTGCTCCTCCTGCGCCGCCCGAAGCAGCATTTCGTCCTTCAGGACGTATCCGGTTACGTCATCGAGGTTGTCGTCGTAGACCGGAATGCGGGAGAACCGGAACTCTTCGTGCTCGTCCACGACCTCGCCAATGGTCTTCTGCTCCGGCAGATCGAAAACAACTGTGCGCGGCGTCATCACGTCCTTCACCCGGAGCGAGTTGAAGCGAAAGAGGTTGCGCAGGATGCGCGATTCTTTCTCCTCGAAGACGCCCTCCTCCTCGCCCAGCTCGGCCATCGCGGTGAACTCCTCCCGACTAAAGGCGGCCTCGTCTTCGTCCTGCGACAACAGGTAGGTGAGGCCCTTTGACAGTTTCACGAGGGGCCACATCGACCACATGATGGGCACCAGCAGACGAACGGCCGTCGGCGCGATCGTTCTCCAGTACACCGCCCCCAGCGTCTTCGGAATGATCTCCGAAAAGACGAGGATGAGCAGCGTCAGCACCCCGGCAATGACTCCCGCGTATGCTTCCCCAAACACGACAGCCCCCTGTGCACCGGCACCCGTGGCCCCCACGGTGTGGGCAATGGTGTTGAGGCTGAGGATCGCCGAGAGGGGCCGATCGATGTCCTCCTTCAACGCGTTCAGGCGCTCCCCCACCGGATCGCCTTCCCGCTCCAGGGCGGCGACGTACGAGGGCGTCACACTCAACAACACAGCCTCCATGATCGAACACAGGAAGGACACGCCGAGCGCCAGCGCAACGTAGAAAAGGAGCAAGCCCATTCGCGAACGGAAAAGAGACTGGGCAACAACCAGTAAACAGGATCCCGAGGGATCGAGAAACACGATCTCCGGGGGGCCGCATCGCTACACCCTTCTTTTTTGGCGCGTTGCACGCGAATCAAAAGAGCGAACGCAGAGTGCGGATGTTTCTTTCTGACCTTTTTCGCGAGCCAAAAAGGGGGAATATCTCTGGATTTTTGGAATCGGGTCCAGTACGTACGAAGCTCGACGGATTGGGTTTTGCGCAATCTCGGCGGAGACGACGGGAACGAGATCACAGGACCCAAGATCGCCGAGCACTAGCAGGTCTTATCCCACGAGGGCATCGTGTCCCGCAGCGGGGCGACCGTTCCTTTCAGGCCCAAGACGGTGCTAAGTGTCCGGCCCGCAGCGAGCAGGGCGGCGTCCCGCCCCCGCCGGGCGTGCACCTGAAGACCAATCGGCAAACCGTTGTCGGCGCGGCCCACCGGCAGCGTCAGGATGGGGTGACCGGTGACGGCCGTCGCGCAGTTATAGATGGCAAACGGGAGGGCGTACGGGACCGAGACGCCCTCAATGGAAAGGTCGGCACCGGTGGCGCAGTGCTCGAAAGCGGGAATCGACGCCACCGGCGTGACCCAGAGGTCCCACTCGCTGAAAAACGCGTCGACGGACCGACTCAATTCCTCCTTCCGATCGAGGGCTTGGAAGTAACCGCGCGGCCGAAGTTGGGCCCCTCGCGCCAGCGGTCCCGCCAGGAAGCCATACTGCGATCGCACGAACCCGTGCCAGAGCACGTGCTTGAACGGGGCATATCGCAGGGGGCCCGGCATCCCGGCACTGAGCTCGAAGCCCTGGATGTGCCCCCAGGTATCGAGGGCCTCTTCCATGTGGACGGGCGGGTCGCGGCGTTCGACGATACAGCCGGCGTCGGCCCACGCGTCGAGGGTCCGACGCAGCACGTCCTGCGTGTCGGTATCGACCGGCACGCCTCCTAGCTCCGGGGTGACCGCAATGTGAAGATGATCCGGAGTTGAGCGCGACGGGGTCGGGGGCGAAGTTGCTCCACGAAGGACGTCCCACGCCAACCGCACATCTTCAACCGTCCGGGCCATCGGCCCGGCCACGGCAATGTGGCCCACGGTGCGGGGCCGGTCCGGCGGCGTGATGCCGTCGATCGGGAGCGCCCCCTCAGTGGGGCGGAGGCCCGTGACGCCGCAGAAGTGCGAGGGGATGCGGATCGAGCCGCCCACGTCCGCCCCCAGCCCCAGCGGGCTCAACCCGGCCGCCAGGGCCGCCGCCGTCCCGCCCGAGCTGCCGCCCGGCGTGCGCGCCCGATCCCACGGGTTATTGGCCCGACCGAACGTCGGGTTCTGGCACTGCCAGTCGTAGGCGGCCGTGGGGAGGTTGGTCTTGCCCAGGATCACGGCCCCGGCCCGTCGCAGGCGCGCGATGAGCGGGGCGTCGGTGTCGGGCACGAAGTCGGCGTAGTGGGGCAACCCGTAGGTGGTGCGGAGGCCGGCCGTTGCGAACTGATCCTTGGCCGTGACCGGCACCCCGTGAAGCGGCCCCCAGAGGCGGCCCTCCGACAACGCCCGGTCGGCGGCTTCGGCTCGGGCCCGGGCCTGCCCGGCGTCGAGCGTCACGACGGCGTTGATCGCGTCGTTCACCCGTTCGATGCGGTCGAGGTGGGCCTCCAGTACGTCAATCGACGAGCATTCGCGATTCCGGATCCGACGAGCCAGCTCGGTGGCGGAGCAGGCGGTGAGGGCGGACACGGGCCAAGATTTTAGTGCAGAAATACGACTTCTGGTCGTACGCCGGTGTACCGACAGCGTTCAACGGCGAAGAGGGATTGGCCAATTCTCCCTCCCACCCGTGACCTCGGCTGGCCCCACCCATCAGAAAACTCCTGTGAAGGAGGATTCGCCGGTTACCGCGGTCGCTACAGCCGCAAGTAGAAAAGCCGCCCCTGCCGGTCGGCAACAGGGACGGCTGCTACTCTCCACGACCGGGTCGTTGACCTATCGGGTCGTCGACGCCCCCGGCTCCCCCTTCTGCATCGAGGTCAGCGTCTGTGTCATCGTCCGACTCCCCTGGGCCGTCGACTGCTCGGTCTTGAGCTTCACGATGTAGTGCGGTGCCGCCTTGCGGAGGTGTACGGTGCCGGTGATGGTTCCGTCCCCGACATTTGCGTCGACCACGTAGGTCTCGAACGAGCCCGCTTCGGTCTCCACGGTCTCCGTGCCGGTAACTTCGAACCGCGCCGTTCGGACCGTCTGTTGCTGAGGCGAGAATACCTGAAGGGTGGTGGTCAAGCCCGGCTCCAGGGGCATCGTGCCGAGGGCAATGAAGTCGTGCGCGCCCCCCGCGAGGGTCGGGCCGTCCAAGCTCACCTCGATGGGGGTCGACCGGCCGCGCATCTTCATCGTCCCACTGGCCGCGGTGTCGGTGTAGGTCACGTCCATCGTGAGCGGGCCGCGCTGGTGGCGCGAGACGGGAAGCAGCGTGGTCCGATCGGCAATCAGCGAATCGGTTACGGTGCCCTGGGGCGTCTCCGTCTCGTTCACGACGGTCCAGGTCTCAGTCCCGTCTGTGTTCGTGGCCGCGATGGTTTGCGCACTGGAGAGGTCGATGGACCGCCCGCCCATCTTCATGGTGGCGTTGTACGAGAGCGTGGCCGGTTCCAGCGCCGTGCCGTCGATCATCGAGAACCCGCTTGCGCCGCCGGATTCAGCCTCGGCCGTAGCGGTCGTATCCGGCATCGAGACCGACTCGGGGTCCACGGTGATCTCTTGAAGCCGCGTCGCGATGCGGTCGGTGGCGCTGGTTTGCGCCCGGCCGCCGAGGTGCGCAGCCAAAAACTCCTCCATCGCCGCCGATAGGGCCAGGCGATTGTCTTCGTTGCTGAAGCCGTGCCCCTCATCGGGCGCCACGATATACTCCACCGGATGCCCCTGGTCGCGAAGCGTCGCCACGATCTGGTCGGATTCCTGTTGTTTCACGCGGGGGTCGTTGGCCCCGTGGACCACCAGCAGCGGTGCCGTAATCTGCTCGGCCTGGAGGAGGGGGGACTGGGCCTTCAGGCGCTTGCGGTCTTCTTCGTTGTCCGGGTTCCCGACGCGCTCGTACCAGGTGCCCTGCAGCAGGGGCTCCCAGTAGGCCGGGAACGACTCGATCAGTGTGATCAGGTTCGACGGCGCCACGTAGGGCACGGCCGCCGCGTAGCGGTCCGGCGTAAAGGTCACGCCCGCGAGGGTCGCGTAGCCGCCGTACGATCCGCCGAAGATGCCGACGCGATCCGGATCGGCAATGCCCCGATCGATCAGGTACTGCACCCCGTCGGTGATGTCGTGCTGCATCGCGCCGGTGCCCCATTCCTCATCTCCCGCGTGCAGAAAGGATTGGCCGTAGCCACTGGACCCGCGAAAGTTGGGCTGCAGCACCGCGTAGCCGCGGTTGGCCAGGAACTGGGCACGGGGATCGTACCCCCAGGTGTCCCGCGACCACGGGCCGCCGTGGACGTAGATAACCGTCGGAAGATTGTTGGCCTCTACTCCCTTCGGTACGGTTAGGTAGGCCGGAATTTCAAGCCCGTCGCGCGCCTCGTACGTGATCGGCTTCATCCTGGCAAGGTGCTGGGTCGGCAACGCAGGACGAGATTCGTAGAGCTTCTCCACCGTACCCTCTTTCGAGTTGAAAAGGTACGTCGCCCCTGGATTGACGTCCCGCTCCACACTCACAACGTGTGTCCGGAATTCTTCGGTCGAAGATTGAATCGAGATCTCACCGTCCGGCAGCTGCTGCTTCAGGGTCTTGTATTTCTTCTCGAACGCGTCCGTCTCGGGGTATACACGCTGCCGCTCACCGATGTAGACCGTGGCGGCGAGCTTTTCGGTCCGGTCATTAAAGATGGCCCCGCCGAAGTCAACCTCTCCTTCCGGATCCTTCGCAACGAGCGTCGTCTCCTTCGTCTGCACATTCAGCAGCCGGAACTGCTGCAGGTCGACGTTCTCCCCTTTGTTTGTCGACAGGTAGACCCGCTCATTATCTTTGTGGAAGCGCGTCACGCCGCAGGACTCGTCCACCGAGCACGTGTAGATGGTCGTGAAGCTTGTGTCTTGCTCGGTGATGTTAACACGCTGAATCTCCGTACCGCCGTCGTCGGTCTGGCGGCTGGCGAGGCGGAAGCGCCCGTCATGGTCGAAGGTATAGCTCGCGTATCCCTTCGTATTTTTGAAGATCAGGTCCCGCGCCCCCGTCTCTAAATCAATCCGGTAGAGGTCGTGGTTCTGCGGGTTGCGGTCGTTGAGCCCCACCACAATCTCGCTCGGCGCGGCCTCCGGAACGTTATAGATGCGGGCCTGCACGTTCTCGTACGGGGTCAGGTCCTCGGCGGGGGGGACCCCCAGATCCGTTTCTTCGTCCGAGTCCGGATCCACCGCGTAGATGTGGTAGTTTTCGTTTCCGCCTTTGTCCTGAATGTAGAGGATGCGCTCGCTGTCCTGCGTCCAGAAGTACCCCTGGACCGGCCGGCTGGTGTCGGCGGTGACGGGCTCGGCCGCGTCAAACGGTTCGTCTACGCCCTTCACCCACACGTTCATTTTGCCTTTGTAGGGCTTCTGAAAGGCCACGCGCTCGCCGTCCGGCGAGAGTTGCGCCCCCGATCGCTCCGGATCCCCGAAGAAGGTCTGTCGGTCGAGGAGGGGCGGGAGTTCCCCCTGATGTTCCACGGAGGGCGGGTTCATATTGTCGGCGTCCACCAAAACGGAGTCGGGGACGTCCTGGGCCGCAACGAAGACCGGTACGGCCAAACCCAGAACAAGCCCCAGCAGAACACGAACGGACGCGACGAAAAGTGATCGCATACGAGAGGACATGGGTAGGCACTGAACGATTCGTAACGTCGACGAACAGGACGGCACGTTGCTACTGGCGGAAGCCAGTACTGCGCATAAGCTTACAATTTCTCGTCGACCCTTACAAGGGGATTTCGATGAATGGACGGTCTTGTGCGACGAGCGGGCGATGCGCGTGACCAGCGCATCGGCACGGGCATCCCGTTCTGTCCGCTCACCTGCACTCGTTGACGGCCCTTCCGGGACCCCGATCGTCTCCGACGGGGGATCGATGTAGGGGTCACTGCTGCTGGACCGTATGCCCCTCCTCCCGAAGCATCGCGACGAGCCCGTCCTCGCCGACCACGTGCCCGGCCCCGACGACGATCATCGGACGCTTCTCACTGGCGAGCAGGTCGTTGATCGAAGACATCCAGTTCTGGTTGCGCTCCACGATGAGCGTCTGGTAGAGGCCCGGAAAATCCGTCTTCATTTCGTCCTGAACCAGTGCTTTGATCTCGTCGGCATCGCCCCGCTGCCAGGCCGCGGACGTCTCATCGATCATCTGCACCGTGCGGTCGGCCTCCAGCAGGCTGTAGTGCAGGTAAGCTGCCTGACGGTCGGGCGGGAACTGATCGAAGAAGCGAAGCTGTTCGGCGGCCGTCTCGAACGCCACGCGTTCCTTTCCGGCTTGCTTGGCCTTCTCGAAGAAATGGGTGTCGATGCCGGACTTCTCACTGTACCCTGCCTTCCGCATCTGCGTGGTCGGGACGATGAGCGACAGGACCCACGGTTCCATCCGCTGCAGTCGGTTCAGATTGAGCCCAAGCGTATCGGCTCGCGCCCGGAGCAAGGCGTACGTAGAATCTGCCAGTTCGCTTTCGAGTCGCTTCGAGCCCGGGTACATGCCGAGTTGGCGGATGAGCCCTTGCGCTTTGGCCTGTGCACTATCACGGTTGATCTCGAACGCAAGGACGTCCGATGCCTGAAAGGCCTCCTCGTAGGACGACGGCAGCGGATACACGTCTGGCTTCATGTAGTGGACCGATCCGACGAGGTATCCGGCCGTCTCCCCATCCTTGGAAATGGTCCAGAGCATGTGCTCCTGCTCCCCTTCCGCCTGGGCGAAAACCGAGGCAGGGGTCGACACGAAGAGCAGGAGTCCCGCAACGAGTAGGAGGAATTCGCTTCGGGGGCAAGCGAATGTAGGGAGAATCTGGGAAAAGCGTCTCATGGCGACAGAAAGTTGATTGCCGGAACGCGTGACGGTTGATGAGGAGGGGCTGCAATTTCAACGTACGACAACAGCAGGCCCAACGCCAGCGATTTTTGACGAACGGCAACGTGACTCCATGAGCGGTCAAATCATCCTACGATTGAGGTGGATCTGTCTTTCTCTTGTGACAAGTCTTATCTTCATGATGACGAAATCTGTGGACGGGCAACGCAAAAGTGCGTGGGCTCACCAGAATTGATTGCCCGGAATGATACGAATAGGAATCACAGGCGCCTAGCCACAGCGTCCCCCGCCGGCAAATGCCACGTACCCGAACCCCGCCGCAAAGACGGCATAACCCAACGCGATGGCAATCACCGTGACTGCATCCGGGTTATCGACCACGTACGTTATCAACGTGATGGTCCCCCCGAAGAAATGCATAAAGTTTCCGAGGGTGAGGGGGCGCCCGTAGATTCCCCCGATAAGAACGTCCCGTGCCATCCAGTTTAGTATCGCGAATCCCAGGCAGAGCATGCCCGTCACGTTGGCCAGCAAAAGAGGACCCTGCTGCTGCGCCCCTCCGAGGTGTGCCAGCAGCTTCTCCGGAAACAGGGCGGCGCTCAACCCGAGGACTCCCAGAAAAACCGCACTACCCGTCATCAAGAAAGTTGTGTCGAACGATCTTGCTTCCTGGACGGACTCTGTGTTCATGGAACGGATTGATAAATGAGAGAGGATGATCGAAAAGGCAGAACACCCGTTACCCTCAACGTACGACGGTCGTATCGCCGGCACAGAATTCCCGGCGTCGACTTAGTCAATTTGGAAGAATAGACGCCTGTCACCAAGGCGACAAGCAGTTTTCGACGAGCGGTGACTTCGCCACACGACCGGCCGAATTGTCTGGTGGGAGGGACAGTTGGTGAGGATATTGGGCCGAACCATAGCTTCCCTGACCCAGGGACGGTGGATCAAAGGAACGTCCGTCTTCCCTGATCGACGGCAGGAGGACGGCTCATCGGAATTATTTTCCACTCAACGGCGGATGCGGCCGCTCGTCGAAGACCGCTTCCATCTTTTCAACGTCCCCTCTATGCTTTCGTTGACCGATCTCATGCAATTCCCCCGGCTGCCTTTCCTGTCAGACGTGGGGACTCGCGTGCACGTCCTCTCCCGACTCCACCACTTCGCACGATATGATCGACGTTCAGGACCTGACGAAGACGTACACCCTCTCCAGCCAGCAGAAGAAGGAGATGGGACCACGGTTCACCGGCGACACCATTGATGCGGTCGACGGCATCTCGTTCACGTGCAGGCCGGGGCGCGTGTACTGCCTGCTGGGGCCCAACGGGGCGGGAAAGACCACCACGCTCCGCACCATCGCGACCATGCTCGCCCCCACCGAAGGCACCGTGACGGTGGACGGCCTCGACGTGACCGAGCAGCCACGGGCCGTCTGCGAGCGCCTCGGCTTCCTCACCGGAAGCACCGGCCTCTACGACCGTCTCACGGCCAACGAGCTGGTCCGCTACTACGCCGATCTCCACGGTGTGCCGGAGGCGAAATTCCGAGACCGGCGCGATGCCCTCTTCGACCTGCTGGACATGCACGACTTTGCCGACCGCCGCATCGGCACGTTCTCGACGGGCATGCGGCAAAAGGTGAGCATCGTTCGCACGATGATTCACGACCCCGACATCGTGGTCTTCGACGAAGCCACCGCCGGGCTCGACGCCCTCGCGGCGCGGAGCATCATGCAGCTTATTCGCCAGAGCCGCGACGACGGCAAGACGGTGTTGTTCTCGACCCACCGGATGGACGAGGTCAACATGCTCGCCGACGACCTCGGCCTCCTGCACGACGGAGACCTGCTGTACGATGGCACCTACGAGGCCTTCGTCGACGAGATGGACGCCGACACGTTCGAGGATGAGTTCATTCGTCGCATTGAAGCGGCGGACGAGGCGGTGCAGAAGCGCGAATCGACCTTCGAAGCGGCATAATCGGATGATACGTGGAAACGTGATGCGTGAGAGAATTTCAGCGGCGAGTCACGAATCACGTTTCAGAAGCCCGGATTGCGAGACTTTTTACGACTGCTTTCGATTCCAACCTCCAAAACCAGCTCTCGCCCATGAACGGAGTCTACGTCGTCTTCAAAAAGGAACTGCTCGATACCCTCCGGGACCGGCGCACCCTCATCGCGATGGTTCTGGTGCCGTTGCTGTTGTTTCCCGTCATTTTTGTAGGGAGCAACTGGCTCGTACAGTCTCAGATGGAAGAGGCCGCCGAGGAAACCCTGCAGGTGGCCGTCGTGGGCGAGGACGGCCAGGCGCCTCCGTCCTCTTTTCGGAAACAGGTCGCGTCTGCCCCCAACGTGGAAGTGGTCGACGCCCTGCCCGTCGATACGGCTCGGGCCCGCGTCAAGGACGGGTCTCTCGACGCGGCCATCGTCTTCGGGGCGTCGTTCCGGCAGCAGGTCGAGGCAAAGCAGGCCGGAACGGTCAATCTCATCTACGAAACCGAGGACGACTTCGATGTTCTCGTCGACCGCATTCGCCCCCTCCTCGATCAGTACGAACAGCAGCTGCTCCGGGCCCGGTTCGACGCCATGGGTTTGAGCACGGAAGCGACCCAGGCCGTAACCGTACGTGAAGAGAACCTGGCCTCCGAGGAAGCGCAGATGGCGCAACGAATTGGGGGCTTTCTCCCGTATATTTTCCTCCTCTTCTGCTTCATGGGGGCCATGTACCCGGCGCTCGACATGGGGGCCGGAGAGAAGGAACGGGGGACCCTTGAGCCCCTCCTCACGGCTCCCGTAAGCCGGTACCAGTTTCTCGTCGGCAAGACGCTCACCATCACGCTCACCGGGCTCTTCGCCGCCGTCGTCTCTATTCTGAGCATCATGGGCAGTGTGTGGCTCATCGAGGACATTCCAGAAAGCATGCTGGAAACGGCCCTGAACATCCTCTCCCCCGGCGTCATCGGCGTGCTGCTATCGCTGCTGGTGCCGCTTACAGTGTTTTTCGCGGCGGCACAGTTGTCGCTTTCCTTCTATGCCAAGTCGTACAAGGAAGCGCAAAGCACGGTGAGCCCCCTCCTGATCGTCGTGCTGGTTCCCGCCGTCGCCGGTATTCTGCCCGGCATTTCGTTGAACACAACAACCGCTCTCATCCCGGTCCTCAACGTAGCACTCGCCACGAAGGACGTACTGGCCGGCACCCTGGGGCTTGGCCATCTCGCGCTCGTGTACCTGTCGCTTCTGGGCCTGGCCGCCGCCAGCCTCGTGGTCTGCATGTACGTCATTCGCAGTGAGCGCGTCCTCTTCCGGACGTAGCCCCCTCGGCAATCTCCTCCTCTGACCCCCCAAACGAGATTAACAGTCGACGATGAATCGGACGCAGGCCTACTGGTTCTGCCAGCTTGCGGGCTGGGGCCTCTACTGTCTCCTAACTACTCTCGTGATTGGCCTTCAAATCGGGTGGGACGTCCGCCTCATTATCAACACGGCCCCGTCCATGATTTTCGGCATCGGGGTATCCCACGCGTTTCGCGCCTTCGTGCATCGTGCCGGCTGGACGGATCTTTCCCTCCGACAACTCGTCCCTCGCGTGGTCGGGGCCTGCCTCGTCCTCTCCGTCGTTTACACCGCCCTCGGCGACCTCCTGGTCTGGGCCGGACTTCTCGACCCCATCAGCCTCGGTGACGTCGAGTACTGGTCGGGGGCGCAGGTCGTGGTCCGCCTCTTCGGGGGACTGATCGTCTTTTTTCTCTGGCTGGCGATCTATTTCGGCGTCCATTCCTTCTGGAACTACCGGCAGGCCGAGGTAGACAAGTGGAAGCTGGAGGCGCAGGCCGAGGCTGCCCGCCTGAAGGCCCTCAAGCTCCAGCTCAATCCCCATTTTTTCTTCAACAGCCTCAACAGCGTGCGGGCCCTCATCGCCGAGGACCCGGACCGGGCCCAGCGCATGGTGACGCGTCTGGCGCGCCTGCTGCGCAGCACCCTGCAGGTCGACGACGTGAAGAAGGTGCCGCTGGAGGAGGAACTGTCGACCGTGCGCACCTACCTGGAACTGGAAACCGTCCGTTTCGAGGAGCGGTTGCAGTACGAGATTGACGCAGGCAACGAGGCGCTGACCCGTCCGGTCCCGCTCCTCCTCGTTCAGACGCTTGCGGAAAACGCCATCAAGCATGGCGTCGCGGAGCAGCAGGGCGGCGGTACCATCACAATCACCGCCACTGTACAGGACGATACGCTTCGACTCCGGGTCACCAATCCCGGTACGCTGGACGCGGAAACCGGTGGGGTGGGTCTCGAGAATGCGAGGGAGCGGCTCCAGCTCCTGTTCGGGGACGAGGCCTCCCTCACCGTGGAGAACGCCGACGCGGGTACCGTGTGTGCCACGGCCAGGCTGCCGTCCCGGTCCGGGAACGAACGGCCCACGAAGCCTCCTCTACCGCAGGCCGCCGCGTCTGATGACCCCTAGCTCGCGCCCGTCGCCTCTCACCCCGACGACCTGCATGTACACGAATCCCCCTGACTGCATACATGCCTCCCGCCCCACTCCATACTCTCATCGTCGACGACGAGCGCCTGGCCCGCCGCGAACTCCGGCGCCTGCTAGCCCCCCACGATGGAGTCGACGTCGTCGGTGAGGCCGCCAACGCCGACGAGGCCGAGGACGCCATTCGCGACCACAATCCCGACCTGCTCCTGCTCGACGTGCAAATGCCGGGCGACAGCGGCTTCGACCTGCTCGAACGGCTCGACGCCGTCCCCCACGTCGTCTTCGTCACGGCCTACGACGAGTATGCGATCAAGGCCTTCGAGGTGAATGCGCTCGACTACCTCGTGAAGCCGGTGGAGCCCGACCGCCTGTCCGAGGCCATCGACACGGTTCGGGAGCGAACCGGCGACACGGACCCCCAAGCAGTGACGGCGGAGGAGGAGCCGTCCCCAGCGCTTACGGCCCAGGATCAGGTCTTCGTGAAAGACGGACAGCGATGCTGGTTTGTGCAGCTGGCCGACGTGCGCCTCTTCGAGGCCGCCGGCAACTACACCCGTCTCTACTTCGACGGCGCGGAGCCCCTTATCCACCGCTCACTCAGCTACCTCGAAGACCGGCTCGACCCCGATCGCTTCTTCCGGGCCAGCCGCCAGCACATTCTCAATCTGTCGTGGGTCGACCACGTGACGCAGTGGTCGAAGGGCAAGCTCAAAGTCACCCTAGAAGACGGAACGGAGGTCGAGCTGTCGCGCCGCCGCTCGAAGCAGTTTCGCAAGCAGCTCAGCCTGTAATCTTGGGCCTGCCCGCTTCGCGATTGGAAGCTGGATCGAGCCGGGCTGCTCCCGTCACCGGGGGGGATGGGAGTGTGGGCGTGATAGAACACCTAATTTTCCATCCACGCGTCCAGTCATCAATCGTCGAGTTTGCGCCAGACGGCG
>PXTG01000084.1 GCA_003023365.1 Bacteroidetes bacterium QH_7_62_13
CAACGAAATGCGGGCCCAGCTCGCCGAAAGCCGTCGGAAGCTCGCCCAGCAAGAACGCGAGATTGCGTGGCGGGAGATGGCCCGTCAGGTGGCCCACGAGATCAAAAATCCGCTCACGCCGATGAAGCTCTCGATCCAACACCTGCGCCGGGCGTTCAAGCAGAACCGGGGCGAAGACGAAGAAGACGCGGACTTTGCGAGTCTGTTCGACCGCATCACCACGACGCTCATCGAGCAGATTGAATCCCTTGTCCGCATCGCGGACGAGTTCTCGACGTTTGCCCGTTTGCCCACCCGCGTCCTAGAGACCCTCGACCTGAACGAGGTGGTTCAGGAAGCAGTTCGGCTCATGGAACGGGAAACGGACACGGAGACGATTGAGCCTGATCTTCACGACGAGTCCCTGCCGGTCGAGGCCGACCGGGAAGAGCTGCGGCGGATCTACATCAATCTCTTGAAGAATGCCCTGCAGGCCATTCCCGACGACCGAGAGGGCCACGTCCGGGTCGAGACGGCCTGGGTAGAGAGCGACCAGGGATCGATGGTGGAGAGCCGCGTCACGGACAATGGGACCGGCATTCCCCCGGAGGTGCAGGACAAAGTCTTCGAGCCCAACTTCTCGACGCGCACGGGCGGAACGGGGCTTGGGCTCGCGATTGCCCAGAAGAGCATTGACGACCTCGGGGGAACGATCGACTACGAAACGACGGAAGGGGCAGGTACCACGTTCTGGATTCGGCTCCCGCGAGCGGAGGCGGAAAACGACGAGCGATAGGAGCGCGATCAATCGGCCGGGGGGCGATGGGCGGAGTTACGCCGGCTCGGAGACCGAGATCGCCCGGATGGTGTCGATACGCTCCAGAAGCGGCGGATGCGAGTAGTCCAGCGTGACGGTGAGGGGGTGAGGCGTGAGGTTCGAGAGGTTGGTCTCGGCGAGGCCCTTGAGTCCGTCGACCAGGGGGCGCCGCCGATCCGTCGTCTCCACGGCGAAGCGGTCGGCCTGGAACTCGTGGTGGCGGGACCAGGCGTTGAGCGGAATGGATAGGAGAAGGTCGACCGGTGAGTAGAGCAGCCCGAAGAAGAGAAGTCCCGTATAGACGGCCGGCTGGTCGACGTAGAACGCTTGGAAGAGCCCCTCGACCTGGAGAAAAACGGACAGCAACAGGAAGAGCACCCCGGTCTGGATCACGCTGATGGCGATGCGCTGAGGGATGTGATTCAGTTTGTAGTGGCCCATCTCGTGGGCGACCACCGACAACAGCTCGTCGACGGAGAGCTCCTCAACGAGCGTGTCGAAGAGCACGATGCGCCGGTTCGAGCCGAACCCGGTGAAGAAGGCGTTGGCCTTGTTTGACCGTCGCGACCCGTCCATCACGTATACCTCGTCGACGGGAAAGTCGACCGAGTCGGCGTAAGAAAAGATCGAATCGCGGAGATCGCCCTCCTCCAGCGGCTCGAAGTCGTTGAAAATCGGCATCAGGTACCGCGGAGCGAAGAATTGAAGCACCAGCATCACGGCCGTCACGGCGATCCATGCGTAGACCCAGCCGTACGGCCCGGTTGAGCCGAAGAACCAGAGGATGGCGGCGAGCAGTGGCCCGCCGATGGCAACTCCGAGGCCGAGGCTCTTGAGCAGGTCCAGGACGAAGGTTGCGGGCGTCGTCTCGTTGAACCCGAAGCGCTCCTCAATGACGAACGTCGAGTAGATGGAGAACGGAAGCGAGAGCACGCCGCGTCCCAGAACAAGAAGGCCCACGTAAAGGAGGCCCGTCACGATCGGGCCGAATCCCCACCCGCGCACCAGCGTGTCCAGCCACTCGAAGCCTCCGGCAAACCAGAAGGCGAGAAGCACCACGAGCCCGACGGTGGAGGAGACGATTCCGAACCGAGTGCGAGTCCGAGTGTACGCCTGCGCTTCCTCGTATTCGCCGTCCTCGAATGTATCGTGGAACTCCGCCGGACGCGCCGACTGGAGGTTGCGGAGGGTGAGCAGGTCCGAGACAATGTTGAGGACGTATTCGGCCAACAGGGCCGCGAGGATGATGACGGCGTAGACGTTCACGGGGGCGACACGAGGCTTGATGAAAAAAAGACCGCCGGGCGCTCCGGGCTCGATTCCTTCCTGAGCGCTGGAGAACATGGGAAAGGATGTCTCCCGAAACTGTTCGAGGCGCCCCTTCTCTTCGTACGAGTCATTCCTGCATTTTCTCCGTTGGGTCCACGAAGGACAGGGACGGTCGCCCGTGCAGTCGGACCGTTTGTCGGCGGACGGCGTCGTGGGTCCCGAGACGGCATTCGCTATTCCACTGGCCGGAGGAAACGGCGGACGGCGCGAGGACTACTCGGCGGGATAGTCCCGCGCCCGCCCGTAGATGCGCGTGAGGGTTGAGAGGCGCTGTTCGGCCTCCTCGGTCACTTGCTCGGGCCGCACGCGCCACGTCCAGTTGCCGGTCGCTTCGCCGGGATTGTTCATTCGTGCCTCCTCGCCGAGGCCAATCACGTCCTGGAGCGGCGTGACCACGCGGTCGGCGACCGAGGCCAGGAGGTAGCGAAGGGCCTGCTCGTGAATCTCGGCCTCCGGGCGGTTGAGGTCGAGATAGTTGCGGGCATACTGACGCGCTTCCGGGAGCGTCAAGTCGTTTTCCCACCACCCCACGGTCGTGTTGTTGTCGTGCGTGCCGGGATACGCCACCAGATTGCGGTGGTAGTTGTGGGGGAGAAAGGCGTTGTCCGGGTCGTTCCCGAAAGCGAACTGAAGGACAGCCATGCCGGGGATACCGAGGGTGTCGCGCAACGCCCGAACGTCGTCGGTGATTACGCCAAGGTCCTCCGCCACCATGGGCAGATCGCCCAGTTCGTCCGCAAGCGTGTCGAAGAAGGGGGCACCGGGCCCCTCCCGCCACTGGCCGTTGACCGCCGTTTCCGAGTCGGCCGGGATTTCCCAGTAGGCCTCGAATCCTCGAAAATGATCGAGGCGCACCAGGTCCACCCGGTCTAGGGTCGTCCGGAGGCGATCGACCCACCACTGGTAGCCGTTGTCCCGCATTCGGTCCCAGCGGTAAAGGGGATTTCCCCAGCGTTGGCCTTCCGTGCTGAAGTAGTCCGGCGGGACCCCGGCCACGGCCGATGGATGCCCGTCCTCGTCGAGCCGAAAGAGGTGCTGGTTGGCCCACACGTCCGCGCTATCGTGGGCCACGTAGATGGGAAGATCGCCGAACAGACGGATGTTGCGGGTGTGGCAGTAGGACTGCAGGGCCGTCCACTGGCGATGGAAGAGATACTGCCAGAAGATATGCATCTGAACCGTTTCGT
>PXTG01000085.1 GCA_003023365.1 Bacteroidetes bacterium QH_7_62_13
GAGCTGTCAGTCTGGATTGGAGAACATGACTCTCGCGTCCGTCCGGCGTCGATTCAGACTTCGAATCCTCCTTCGAATCCTCATGGCAGGCCCAGTCTTGTCGGTCCTCGTTTTTCCAGGGCTTGCGGCGTACGCCACTGAAACCCACTTTTCTCCTTCTTGGTGGCGGGGGGAGGCGGCCCTTGAGCAGATCGAGGAGGCGATCGGGACGGCCCAGGCGCTGCAGGAACGCGTCCGGACATTCAAACTTTTCGAAGCGGAAGAATCAGAGAGGGGGGCAATCACCAGGGGAAATGAAGGCCACAGGCACCGGTCCTCAGGCCCCCGGGAACCACCACGCTGGAGACCGTCCCTTGGTACCGACGGGGGACGGAATGCCCGCAAGGGGAGAGGGCTAACGTCAATAGGCGTACTGGAGCAATATATTGCACTTCTAGCGAGGTGAAGGGCCCGTGTTTGTTCCCCCTTTACAGTTTTGCGTACGGATCTTGAAGCGGAGCAGGACGCCTCAAGAGGGGGATAACCGGTCGGGAGGGGATACGTCGCCAATCTTTAGGCCCCGACTCCTCACTTCTGTTTTCTACGTGCCGAAGACTGGAGCGCATCGGAGAAGGGACGTACGGAAGCATCTGCCGTCGAGGGCAGGCAAATTGTGCCCGCCTCCCGGATGGATGGAAGCCCTCGTCCCACGAGAAGTTCGTCGGGCCGGTTGGTAGGCTCTTTGAGGAGACATACGGGTGACCGATCGCCGATCTCCCTTCTCGAAGTCCCCTCCGGTCCCATGTTGCTTCGTTTCGAGAACGCTGCGGCCGCGATGAGTACCCTGCAGCAAAACCAGGAACGAGTGGCGAACAACCTCGCGAATGCAAACACCACCGGGTACAAACGCGACCGCTTCTTCACGGAGGCGTTCAACGAGCGACTGGACGCGGAGAAATCCCCGCGCAGTGACCGCCGCACGCGCCAGACCAGCGACATGTCGCAAGGGGCCCTCAAGCAGACCGAAAATCCCTTGGATGTGGCCCTTGGAGGAGATGGGTTCTTCGTCACGCGACCCGAAGGAGGGGACGCCACCCACTACACACGGGCCGGGCACTTTTCCGTCGGGCAGGACGGCACGCTTCGCACCTCCGATGGAAAACAAGTTCTGGGGGAGGGAGGGGCCATCCAGGTGCCCGTTGATGAGCAAGGGGACATCAACATTGCGAAGGACGGGACGATCACCCTGGGCGACGATCTGGAGCGCCGCGAGGGAACATCGTTCGTCGCCGGGGACGCCACGCCGCAGCGGATGGACGACCCCACGGTGCTTCAGGGAATGGTCGAAAAGAGCAACGTGAGTCCGGTCGAAGAAATGACGGACATGATCCAGACCTCCCGGCAGTACGGGGCCCAGCAACGGTCCCTTCAGGCCACCAACGAAATTCTGAGCCGGGCAACGCAGGATCTTGGGAAACTCTAGCCGACGGTCCCCGAGGCGTTCCACATTCACACGATTTGACGTTCTACTAGACAAGCCCTCCCACACTCATGCCGCCACGCTCGCTTCAGACCGCCGCCCTGGGCATGAACACCCAGCAGACCCGGGTCGACAACATCGCCAACAACTTGGCGAACGCGAACACGACCGGATTCAAACGCTCCCGGGCCGTCTTTCAGGACCTGCTCTACCAGAACGTGCAGGCCGATGGGGCGGGAGAAGAGACCGGGGCCGAGCCCGCCGAGCTGCAGATGGGGCACGGCTCCACGACCGTCGCCACGATGCGCAACTTTTCGCAGGGGGGCTTCACCGAGACCGGGAATTCCCTCAACATGGCGATCAACGGCGACGGATTCTTCCAGGTGCGGCGCCCGGACGGAAGCCTCGCCTACACCCGCGACGGGACCTTCACCTTGAGCAGCGAAGGGAATATCGTGACCCAGACGGGGCTGCAGGTGGAGCCCAGCATCAATGTCCCCCCCGACGCCGTGGAGATTGACGTCAATAAGCAGGGGGTTGTGTCCGCCCGGCTCCAAGGGGAGTCCGAAATGATCGAACTCGGTCAGATGGAGCTCGCCCGATTTTCGAATAAGGACGGCCTTCGCGCCGTGGGCGGAAACCTCTACGAACAGACAGAGGCGAGCGGGGAGCCGTTTCTTGGGGCCCCGGGTCGGAACGGGATGGGGTCGGTCCGGCAGGGCTTCTTGGAGAAGGGGAACGTAGAGGTCGTTAAGGAGATGACCAGCCTGATCCAGGCCCAGCGCACCTACGAGCTCAATTCCAAGATGGTGAAGACGAGCGACAACATGATGCAGACGGCCAACAACGTAAAGCGCTAACCCTCTCGTGACTCGTCCACTGTACATCCATGTGGCGGTTCCTGCTATTCGCCCTGGTCGGTCCGCCACTGGCGGTGGGGCCGGCCGCCCCGTGTTCGGCGCAAGAACCGGAAGCGGAGGCCATCCAGGCGGCCGCCGCCGAGACGCTGGCCGGCCGTTATCCCGAACGCGCCGATCGTTTGAAGGTACGGGTCCGCCGCGTCCGGGGCGACGTCGATCCCGACAGATCGATGCGCCTCCGATTTTCGGAGGTGGAAGGAAGTCCGACGGGGGTGACCCGGGCCAGCATCCATTCGAAGGACGCGGAGGGCAATTGGACAGAAGACGGATGGGCGCTGCTGCACGTGGCCCGCTTCGATTCCGTCGCGACGATCCGCGGGCGGGTGAAGGGGGGCGAGCCAATTCCGACCGACGAATTGGAAATCGCCTGGATCGAAACGTCGGACGTAAGGGGCGAGCCCCTGCGGGCCGGCGAGGCGCGCGATCGGGCCCGGCGGGGACACCTCGTGGCCGACCGCTACCTACAGTCCGGCCGAGTACTGCGGACACGAGATGTGCGTCGCCCCAACACCGTCGACGCAGGTGGGGCCGTCCGGGTTCGCTACCGCCGCGGGGGAATCGTCTTTCGGGTGTCCTGCACGGCCCGCGAGGCAGGGGTTATCGAGGAGATAATCCGGGTACACTGCGGCGAGCTCGAAACCATGTATCGCGTCCGCATCACGAGCGAAACCACCGCTGAATGGGTTGAAACGCTTTGACTATACACTCTTCCTGAACCGCACGTACACGCCATGACCAGCGTCCGTTCTCTCCTCGCCCTTACGACACCGGTTCTCATTGCCCTGATCGGGCTGCCCGTATCGGCACAGAACCAGTCCCTGTACGCCGACCCGACGGCCGCGGAGCCCGGGGATGTGCTCACCGTCGTTCTCGACGAGCAGACCTCGGCCCAGCGGGCGAGCAGCTACCAGGGAAGCTCCAGCTCCGAGGTGAATGCCAACGCCTCGGCCGCGGGGGAAGGCCTTAGCAGTCAATTCCAGGCCGGGACGCAAATTGAGAGCGATACCGACAACAGCAACGAGTCCGTACAGAGCGGCACCCTCACCGGCACCATCACGGTCCGCGTCGTGGACGTCAACCAGGCCGGGAATCTGCTGGTGTCGGGCGAACGGAACCTCACCGTGAACGGAGCGACGCACGTCATGAAGGTCTCGGGCATTGTTCGGACCGACGATATTCGCTTCGACAACACGGTACTCTCCCACCAGATTGCCAACGCCGAGGTCAAGTACAACCAGGCTGGTAACCGCCACAACGGATTCTTCTCGAAGGGCTTCCTGCTAAAGGCGGGCTCCGCCGTAGCCGTGGGGGTAGGAATCTTCCTGGGAGCTCGGTAACTCCCCACCCTTACTGAGTAGGTCACGCCCGAGGGATTGCTGATCTCCGATTCAAACCACACACGCTCACTCATGAGACTCAACGCGCTCGTCCGTCACGCACTGGTGCTCGGAGTGGCCCTCGCCACGGTCGGGGTTGGCGCCGCGATGGCACAGAACAATCAGGAAGATGGCCCTGGCGCAACGGGGGCGGCGTCCGGGTCGCCCGCCACCACGCAACTGAAGAGTATGGTGTCGCTGGCGGAGGCGTCTCCCATGCAGCTTACCGGATACGGGCTCGTCGTGGGGCTCGACCGCACGGGGGACCGCGTCCGGGGGCGACGAGGGGCGGCCTACACGGTCCAGAGCATCGCGAACATGCTTCGCAAGTTCGGGGTCAACGTCCCGGCGGAGGAACTGGAGTCCCGCAACGCGGCGGCCGTACTGGTGACCACCACCATGGATCCGTTCAGTGGGACGGGCAGCGAACTGGACGTCACCGTGTCGGCGCTGGGTGACGCCCGGTCGCTGTCGGGCGGCGTTCTGCTGCGCACGCCGCTGAAGGGGCCGTCCGGCGAGACGAACTACGCGGTCGCGCAGGGCCCGCTCACCACCGGCTCCGCCCAGGCGTCGAGCCAGGGGACGGAGGTGCAAGTCAATCATCCCAACACGGGACGCATTCCCAACGGGGCGGTCATCCAGCAGGAACCGCCCATCAATCTGAGTGACGATGGGGTCGGCCTCGTGCTGAATCGACCCGACTTTACGAATGCGGAGGCCGTCGTGGAGGCCATCAACGAGGTCTTCCCCGACGCCGCCGAAGCGACCCACGCGGGGCGCGTGAACGTGACCATGCCCGAGGCCCTCAACAGCGCGTCGGAGCTGATGGCCGCCCTCGAAGGAATCGAGGTGGAGGCGGAGGCCCCGGCTCGGGTCGTGATCAACGAACGCACCGGCACCATCGTAGCCGGGGGGAACGTGACGATCAACGAGGTGCTGGTGACGTACGGGGGGCTCACCGTATCGACCCGGGAGGAACGGGTGGTCTCCCAGCCCCAGCCTCTGTCGGAAGGAGAAACCCGAACCGTCGAGCAGGGCTCCGCCTCCGTGCAGCAACAGGGGGCCGAATCGGTCGTCCTTCCGCCCAGCACCAACGTGAACGACCTCGCCTCTGCCCTTAATGAGCTCGGCGTTACCGCCCGGGACGTGATTTCCATCTTTCAGTCGATCGACCGGGCCGGCGCCCTGAAGGCCAAGCTCGTCATCCTGTAGCCAACGACCACCGTTCCCCGACCGCTCACGCTTAGAGGGTATGACACCGACCAGCCCACATTCCGACGTCGCGCAGACTGCGCGCCAAGACGCATCCTCCACTGCCGCAGCTCCTACCACACAGGAAGGAGCGGGCGACACCCCGAGTACGCCCGAGGAGGCGGCGCGAAAGTTCGAGAAGGTGCTGGTTCGCCAGTTCACCAAGCTCATGACGAACGACATGTTCACGTCGTCGCTGGCGGGGGAGGGGGGCGGCAACTGGATGGAGAGCCAGCGTGACCGCCAGCGCGAGCACGTGACCGACATGATTACCGAGCAGCTCGTTGAGTCCAACTCCCTCGGGTTTTCGGAGAAGCTGATGAAAAAGTGGAACACCGGGGAGGAGAGTGGGGCGTCGGAGGCCCCTTCCCCAGACGCCCTGGACGACGCAACCGACACCCCGACTCTCCCCACGGAGCAGCTCTCGCCCCCTGCGCCTACGCCCCAGAACGAATCCCACATTGACCATGCCGCCTAATCGAATTACCCCCGCCGCGGACGCCCTAATTGACACGCTCGACGCGGAGGTCGAGGCCCTTAATACCTTGGAGGCTCTGTACGATCAACAAATCAAGGCCATCCGGGCCAACAATCTCGACGCGATCGACGAGCGGACGATGGAGATTCAGGTGCAAACCGCTACCCTTCAGGACCTCGGCGAGCGAAGCGAGCGACAAGCCCGCCTGCTAGGGCGCGTGCTCGGGATGGACACCGACGAGCCATCCTTGGAAGAACTGGTCCGGGCGCTCCGCGAGGCCGACCCCGCGCTGGGCGAGACGGTGGCTCAGGCGCAGACGACCGTCGCCGAGCGGGCGCAGAGCGTCAACCAGCGCCGCGAGACGCTCCGTCTGGCCCTCCAATACGCCGCCGACCTCAACCACGAGCTTCTCGTGACGATGCAGGAGGCGGCCAGCGACACCGATGGCCAGACCTACACCGCCGAGGGACAGTCCGACCCCGGCACCCCCGATCGTTCCTTTGTAGATACCGTTGGATAGTCCCGTGAGTGTCAACTCTCTATTCGAGATCAGCCAACGCTCGTTGCGTGCCCTGAACTCGAAGATGAACGCGACGAGCCAGAACATTGCGAACGCCGAGACGGAAGGGTACAGCCGTCGACGGGCCACCCTGGAGGCGAGCAACACCGCGACGGCCGGCCGCTACACATCGCCGACGAAGGGCGGCACGCCGGGCGACGGGGCGACGGTGGCCACGTACGAGCGGGTGCGAAACCGTGTCTTCGACCAGTCCGCCGCCGAGGCGCAGGCCGGAAAGAGCGGGGCCCAGGAAGAGGCTCGACTCCTTTCGGTCCTGGAAGGGACCTTGGCCACCGACACGGAGGGTGGCCTGACGTCCGCGATGGAAGACTTCTTCACCGGGTTCAGCGACCTGGCTGACAACCCGAACAACGAGGGGGTCCGCGAGGCGGTGCTGTTCAAGGCCAACACCCTCAAGAGCGAGTTTAATCGGATCGACAAGCAGATGGCCGAGCTCAAAGGGGATACGGCCAGGTCCCTCTCCGACAGTATTGACCAGGCCAACAGCCTGATCAAGGAGGTGGCCAGCCTGACGGAAAGGATCAACCAGACGCGGGCGAGTGGAACGTCGGACCTGGCCGCCGAGGACCGACGGGACAAGCTGGTGAAGGAGCTCTCCGGGCTTGCCCCGGTGGAAACGCAGGAGCGGGACAACGGGGAGTTTACCCTCTCGATCGACGGCATGACCGTGGTGCAGGGGCAGGAGACGACACTCCTCGAGGGCAAAGACCTCTCGTCGCCCTCAACGGCGACCGTTGAGTTCGGCGATACTGGCGTGGCCTTCAAGCCGGGCGACGAGGACGCCGGCAAAATCGGGGCGCAGCTCCGCACCCTGAACGAGACCCTGCCGGAAACACGTGGAAAGCTCGATACGATCGCGAAAAACGTGGTCGAGAAAGTAAATAACATCCACGTCAACGGGTCCGATCAGGACAACGAGACCAACAAGCCCTTCTTTGACCCGAATGAGAAAACCGCTTCCTCGATCCAGCTCGACAGCTCCATCCAGGATGCGAGCGACATCGGGGCGGTCCGCGGGTACGATCTGACGACGGCGTCGGGGCGGGACGACGCCGTTACCGTCGACAACGGGGACTTCGGCGTCAACGAGGGGCCGGACAACCTGGACCCAAAGCTTAGCGACGGGGACGTGGCGGACAACACTGTGGAGGGACCCATCGGGCCGGACGGCAACCTGCAAAATGGACTGGAGGGAGGCGCGTTCGACATCCAGGTCGAGAATAATACCGATCCGGCCCAGCCGGGGAAAGACCTCAACTTTACGGTAGAGAATCAGGACGGGCAAATCGTGACGGGCGGTGCCCAGGCCGTCGACGTATCCAGCGGGGCCGACGCGAACATCACCCTGGAGGAGAGCGGAGGCGGCGACGACCTGAAGCTCGACGTGGACAACGCCTTCGACGACGCCGACGTGCCGGCGGGGGAGACGAGGTCGTTCTCCGTGAGCGTCAACACGGCCGATCCGGGCGATACGTCGCCGGCCCAAGACATCGCGAATCTTTCGGAGGAGCTTACGACCGAGTCCATCGACCTGTCCGCCACCGTCGGGTCGAAGGTGCAGCAGGCCGAGGCGCGGGCCGAAGCGAAGGCGGCCAGTGCCGACAACCTGGAAAACCTGGCGAGCAGTGTGTCGGACGTGTCGATCGACGAAGAAATGAGCAACCTCATCGAACAGCAACAACAGTTTGCCGCGTCCGCCCGCGTGCTTCGCACCGCCCGCGAGGTGACGAATACGCTCCTCGCCATATAGGTGGGTGCGCCCGATCCGTTCGTGAACTGACTTCCAACCAATCACTCGTCCCCTCATGTCTTCCGTAAGTATTTCTCAACAGCGAGGGCTGTACAGCAACATCACCGAAAAAGAGCTTCCGGAGATTCGCGAAGACATCAGCCGTCTCCGGGAGCAGATCGGGACGGGCAAGCGGATCAACCGCCCCTCGGACGGCCCCACCGACTACTCGGTAGGGGAGGAAATGGGCCGGCTCGACACTAAAATTGATCGGCGCCTCTCCACGATCGAGAACGCCAAGTCCTTCGTCGCCCGGACCCAGCAGGAGGTCGAGGGGATCGGCGACCTCTTCGCCCAGGCCCAGGAGAAGGGCGTACAGGCCGCAAACGACACGGTCGGCGACCAACAACGAGAGGCGATCGCCGACGAGCTGCGATCGATCAAGGATGAGGTCGTGAACCGGCTCAACGCGCGCTTCAGTGGAGAGTACCTCTTCGGGGGCGACCAGAACCAGACCCAACCGTTCGACGAAGACGGGAGCATCAACGGGACCGTCGAGAGCATTGGGGGGGATCGGACGCGGCCCATTGGACAGGGGCAGGAGATTACGACCAACGTTTCCGGGGCCGAACTTCAACAGTACGATGCCGGGGGGGCGGGGCCCGACAGCATCACGGGGGCGCTCGACGGCCTCATAAACGCGGTCGACCCGAACGAAAGCCCCGACGATCCAACCCTCTCCGCGGACGACATCCGGGGCGCGCTCGACGAGGTTTCCGACGCCCGCGACCACGTATTCGGCAAAGCGGCGAAGGCCGGGACCATCTCTAACCGTCTCTTGGCGGCGCAGGACCAGCTCGAGACGACGCAGTTGAACGTGCGAGAACGAAAGTCGAACGCCGTGGACACCGACATTGCGAAGGCCGCGTCGGACCTTCAGCAGAAGCAGACGCAGTTGGAGGCAGCGCTGAAGGTCGTATCGAAGACCCAGCAGCAGGCGTCCCTCGTTGACTACGTTTAGAGAGAAGGGAGTCCGTACCGGCAGACGAATGAAAATTGTCCGTCCAGGCCTTCGAACGTCGAAGTGGGGGGAGATAAGAGGGCTATGATGTCATTTTTCTTTCCTTTCGCTTGCATTGAGCTCATGAAGAACGGCCACGCCGAGACGAACGGCCACGCTCAGGCGCAGGATAGCCTGCGCCATCTTGATTTGCGCCTCCCACCCCTTCCGCAGACCCTGTCTCGGATTTTAAAGGTCCTACACGCCTCGGAGGTGCCCACCGCCGAGGACGTGGCGGAGGTCATCCGGCGGGATCCGGCGGTCCTGTCTTGCATTTTACAGCACATCAACTCTGCCTACTACGGCCTGCGCCGATCCGTGACCGACATCGAGCGGGCCGTGCACATGATGGGGCCGAAGACCGCAGTTGGGACGGTCGTCAGCCTGTGTCTCCTTGAGATCGACGAACTGATGGAGGGGCCGGCGGAACCGTGCGTCCGGAGTCTCCTCCGGCACAGCGAAGCCACGGCGTTCCTCACGCGGTATCTACTCAACGAAGGCATCCCCCGAGAGCAGGAACCCACAGAAACGGGGTGCTCGACAAGCACCGACGGGTTTACGGAAGGGCTCCTCCACGACTTCGGCAAGCTCGTTCTCATCTACAACTACCCGAAGAAGGCCGTCTCCCTCTACGAGAGCAGGATCTTTGAGGACTATCTTGCCGAACGGGACCCGCGCACCCTGGAGCAACTGGTCTTCGGATACGATCACACCCAGGCGGGGGGGTACGCGGCGTCGGAGATGAACTTTCCACAGGAACTCATCGACGTCATCCGGCACCACCATAACCTCGACGAGGCGGATGGACGGACCAACGCCATGCAGACGCTTCGGGCCGTGGGGGCGGCCAACCGGTCGACGAAGGCGATGGGCTCCGCGTTTGCCGGGGTGCACCCCACCGATATCAAGCTCGACTGGGAAACATGCACCGATCATCCGGTGTGGGGGAACGTGTCCGAAGAGCTGAAGGATGAGGACGATTCCCGATCGGCGAGCCTAGCGGAGGACCTGAGTACAAAACGACGAGACATTGTTTTCTTCAGCAAGTTCTTTGCGGGTCGGGACGTTGTAGGTGAGACGCACACAATTCCGTAGGGAGCGGGAAGGCTTGGCCCCTTTCCTCAAGATGGGGCTCCGTCCTGGAAGATTGGTTCAACGGGCGCGATGCCCTGGGGCTCTCCCGCTGAGTACGCCGGCGTTGAACCTGGCACCTGTCCTCGGGTAAGCCTCCATGTTCTTTGTTCCCAAAACCCCACGTCCTTTTTTGCATTTGTCGCCGGGACCCGACAATGCAGAAAGGAATCTCGGCTCATCACCCACAATGCTCCACCACGTCTGAACGCACCATGTCCGACTCTCCCGATGACCTGCCCGCCGATTCCCCCTTGTCCGGGGATGAGGCCCTTCAGCGCCGACAGATGCAGCGAATGCGCACCCTCAGCGCGCTTGCGGACGGCATTGCCCGGAGCATGGGTGACCTGTTGCACTCCGCACGGGTCCAGCTACAGATGACCCATGAGGACATCCCGGAGGATCACGTAGCGCAAAATTACCTCAACCACACGCTGGAGAACTTGGGGGAGATCGAAACCCTGGTCGAGCATCTCCTCATCCTCAGCAAGAAAGACATCGGGGGCGGGAAGGAAGAGGTCGACATGGTCGCGGTGGTGGAGGAGGTGCTGTCCCTCGCGGAGTCGGCCTTCCCGAGCGGATTCACCTTCCGGACTCGCTACGATGAAGACTGTACCGTGGTGGGCGCGCCCGCCCAGCTCCAGCAGCTGGTGGCGAACCTGGTGACCAACGCCGGGATGCGCATGCAGGGACGCGAAGACGAACAGCCCACGGTGCTCGACACGTCCGTGCGGAAGGTGGTTGCCGACCCGGATCTGGCCGGGGAGTACCTGGACGTGGATCCCGGGACCTACGTCCACATCGCTGTGAGCAATACGGGGGAGGGCAGCGCGCCGAACGACCGGGAGGCCCCCGGCACGTCGGTATTGGTGGACGAGGACGACTTGTATCTCTCCGTGGCCCTCGGGATCGTGAACGCCCACGGCGGGGAGATGACGGTGCGGGATGAACCGGACGAGGGAATCACCTACAACGTCTATCTGCCGTCCGACTCCGGAGAGGACACGGCCCCCGACTCCGGAAGCCCCGTTTCCGCCCGTGCCGACGCCGAGCAGCGCATCCTCGTCGTGGACGACGACAAGACGGTCCGCACGCTCGAAGAAATTCGGCTCTCCCGGCTCGGGCACGACGTAGTGACCACGTCTAATTCGCAGGAGGCCCTGGCGGTGGTTCGGGAGACGCCGGAGGAATTCGACGTGATTCTGGTCGACTATCACATGCCGGACATGAACGGTCCGGAGCTCGTGCACGCCCTCCGCGAAGAAGGAAGTGAGGCGTCGGTGGTCCTCATGACCGGCCTATCGGCACAAATCTCCGAGTCGAAAGCTCGGGTCATGGGCATCGACCACATCCTTCGGAAGCCCGTCGAGAGCCACGAGCTCCGCGATCTGCTGGCAAAACTTGAGTCATAATCGGAGATGGGATACTCCCCGGGAGGGGGTTGTCCCGGCGAGCCGCCCCGCTGCTCTATAGGCTGGGACGGTACCCGCCGGGTGCCTCGCTGTACGGCCGCCTGCGAGCTGTTCCGAAGATTCCGGTTGGAAGCCCGGGCGACGCGGGCTCCGAAGAAGACATGGCGGAGCGGATCTGGGTCGCAACGGGTCTCTACAGGTACTCGTACCCCAGCGCGTTCATCATGTCGCCGTGGTCCTTTTCGATCTTCCGCACGAGCCGGAGCGGAAGCTCTTCCTTCCAGCCGTCCGTCTTGCCGGAGCGGAAGAAGTTGTCCTGGTGCTCGGTAGATTCGGGAAACTCGTGCTCCGATTCCACCTTCTGTAGCCGCTCGAACCGGGTCTTCTCGACGGCCTTCTCCACACGCTCGACCGTGAGGTTGGGCGCCTCGAGAAACTCGAAGATCTTGTAGAACTCCCCCACTGGGTTGGCCTTCATGTCCTCGTACCGCACGGTGTGAACCGGCGTCTCCTCGGCGCTGAGCCAGCCCCGCACGTGCTGCGACCAGGTCCCCAGCAGGTGGTGGAGGTTCTCCCCGCCCCCGATAGTGAACTTCTTCTCGTTCATCTGCTCGGCGGTCTTTTCCAGGCTGTTCCCCATGTGGTCGGCGAACGAGCAGCAGACCTCGCGGGGGTCGCGGACGGGGTTCACCACCCGGTCGGTCCATGCCGGGTTCCACAAGTTGATCCCGTCCACGTCGCCGTTGAGGTGGTGGCTCTTTGCCAGGATGGGGCGCTGGGTGGTCGTCTCCGACATCTCGCGCTCCAGAAGAAGCATCGCGGCGGGTCGCAGCCGCGCCTGGGCGGAAAAGTTGAGGGCCCGAATCGGGTACGGGCTCACCGCCTGGAAGTAGTACTTGGTTCCGTCCCCGAACCGGATCACGTTGCTTACCCGGCTCTCGTCGTCCTCGTTGAAGTTCATGAAGTCGGCGGCGGTCACGTCCTGGAGGGCGTACGCGGCGGAGACGAGTCGAATCCAGGTGTTTCCACTCTTGGGGTAGCTGGCGACAAACTGCATGGAGGGAGATTTCGGTTGCGAAAGAACTACGTGGAAAAGGCCGGAAAATCGTTCGGTCTGGCCCGTGCCCGTATCGGGGGAGTGACGCCCGGTTACAGGTAGTCGAGCCGTTCCATCACCCGACCATGATCCTCCTCGATCTTCCGTGCCACGTCGGTGGGAAGCTCGTCCTTCCACCCGTTCGTCTTGCCGGAGCGGAAGAACTGCTCCTGATCCGCCGTCGTCTCGTGGAAGCCGTGCTCAGCCTCCACTTCCCGCATCCGATCGAAGTGAGTCCGCTCGACGGCGTCCGCCACCCGCTCCATCGTCAACTCCTCTACCTCCAGGAACTCGAAAATGTCGTAGAACTCGCCCACTGGATCGTCCTGCAGGTCTTCGTACCGGACGGTGTGGACGGAAATCGTTTCCTCCTCAAGCCAGCTCCGGACGTGTGTACTCCAGGTCGTAAGCAGGCTGTGCACACGCTCGCCCTCCTCGCCCATCCGGGCCTTGGGATCGGCCATGAGTTCGGCCGTCTCCATGTAGCTCATCTCGCGGTGTGCGGCGAACGAACAGCAAATCTCCCGGGGATCCCGGACGGGATTGACGACGTGCTCGGCCCATCCTGCATTCCACAGATTGATGTTGTTGACCTCCCCGTTGATGTGATGGCTCTTGATGAGGGCCGGGCGCTGGCTCGTGGTCAGACTTTTCTCCCGTTTCAACACAAGCATAGCGGCCGGACGCAAACGCACCTCCGTCGGGAAGTCGATGTCGTCGACCGGGAAGGGACAGATGGTCTGGTACTGGTACCGCTCCACATCGGTGTACTGGAGGGAGGCCGGAAGGTCGGCGGAGGCGCTGTGGAACTTCAGGGACTCCATCAGCTCCTCGTCCGAGAGGGTGTACGCGGCGGCCACGAGGCGAACCCACGTGTTGCCGCTTTTGGGATAGCTGGCGACGAACTGCATAGATCGATTGGTGGCGATGATAGGAAGCAGAGAGAAGAACGGGGTGGGGGGCCCGATGGGCCGGAAAACACTTCGGCCGAGGCCACCCGCAAACCCGCCCCACAAATGGTGCAAACTCCGCACCATGAGCCTGTGAAAATCTTGATGGGCGGACGCTGAGCGTATCAATCCCGGGGGGGTCCGCCCGGGCGGGCTTAAAAAGATGGGTCTGTGCCCGATAACGGGGAGTGAGCCGACGCGGGGTGAGCCGACGCACAACGACAAAAGGGCGGGATCGGGCCCCAGGACGTTCCTACCACCTACGATAGCGAAATTCTCTGCACCAACTGTAGTCGAAACCCATGAGTAGTTTTTCGCAGATCAACACCAACATTCAGTCGCAGCGGGCCTTCCAGAACCTCTCGGACACCAGCGAGGAGCTGGCCAACCGGCGGGAGCGCCTCACGACGGGCCTCCGCATCAACAGCGCGTCGGACGACGCGGCCGGCTTCGAGATTGCGAAGGGGCTGGAGACGAAAACCGGTTCTCAGCAGCAGGCCCTCCGCAACATCGGGGACGCGAAAAGCGCCTTGAGCGTGGCGGAGGGGGCCCTCGACTCCCAGCTCAACATTTTGCAGTCGGCCCGGGAGAAGGCCACCCAGGCGGCCAACGGCAGCCTGTCGCAGGACGAGCGGGACGCGATCGCCGGGGAGTTGCAGGAGCTAGTCGGGGAGGTCAACGACATTGCCGACAGCACGACGTTCAACGGCGACCAACTGATCAAGGGCGGGACGTCGGGAGACGGCGGCAACTCGGTGGGGCTGACGTTCCAGACCGGGTCGGAGAGCGACCAGACGTTCGACGTCAACATCAAC
>PXTG01000086.1 GCA_003023365.1 Bacteroidetes bacterium QH_7_62_13
GGAGGCGAGGGTCGAGAGTCGAGGGTTGAGTTGTGGAGCATGGACACGGGTTTTTTATTCTCGATCCTCGACACTCAACTGCTCGAGCGGGGCGCGCTGCGCCTGGATGAAGTCGGTCACGAACGACGAGACCGGGTCGTTCACGAGCGCGGTCATTCGGCCCTCCTGCTCAATCTCGCCCTCGTGGAGCAGCGCCACGTGATCGCCGAAGAAGCCGGCCTCGCCGATGTCGTGGGTGACGAAGACGACCGTTTTGCCCAGGCGGCGGAAGATGTCGCGGAGGTCGTCCTGCAGGTCGGCCCGAATCATGGGGTCGAGGGCACCGAGGGGCTCATCGAGCAGGAGCACGTCGGGGTCGAGCATGAGGGCGCGCATGAGACTCACACGCTGGCGCTGCCCGCCGGATAGTTCGCTCGGATACTGCTCAAGGCGGTCTGGGGCAAGCTGAACGAGGTCGGTCAGTTCCTCAATGCGGGCGTCGATGCGGTCCCTCGACCATCCCAGATGGCGCGCCATGAGCGAGGCGTTGGCCCAACCCGTGAGGTGCGGGAACAGTCCGCCTTCCTGGATGACGTAGCCCATCCGGTGCCGGACCGATCGGATATTCGCCGTCGTGAGTTGCTGGCTGTCCACCGCCACCGTGCCGCTGTCCGGGCGCGTGAGCCCAATCATCAAGCGGAGAAGCGTCGACTTGCCGCTGCCGGACGGCCCGATCAGGACGGTCGTTTGCTCGGCCGCGACCGCTAACGATACCTCCTGGACGGCGACCTCCGTCCCGTAGTGTTTGGTAACGGCATCGAGTTGAATCATGAGCGGAGGCGGGAAGGCAAAGAAATCCGGTCGATCCCCCCGATGGGACGATCAGAAATCAGGACCGACGAGAGGTGTACGGGATCGTTAATCGGTCGTGAAAGCGCGGCGGGGTAGGATCTTTGGGGCAAATCCAACCGTGAATTACTTTTGGTGTAGCGAGTCGCCCGCTTTATTCTTATCCATACGCCAACGTAGCTCAGTTGGTAGAGCAGTCCCCTCGTAAGGGACAGGTCACCGGTTCGAGTCCGGTCGTTGGCTCCAACACACAAGTTGCGCCCTGCCAGGCCTGGTGGGGCGCTTTTTCATTGCTCCGAATCTCTTCGGGAGGCCTCGTCTCGAACCTGCGATATCATCTTGCGCGCGAAGTCATCGCCCGCAGGTGTGCACCGCACCTGACGCCCCCGATCGGTGACGAGCACAAGCCGATGCTCGTCGAGCGCCCCCACGGCCTCCTGCACAGCCCGCGGTCCCGTTCCTACGGCCTGAGCGAGGTCGTAGATGTCGACGCTCCCTTCAGCCTGCACGGCCCGCAGCACCTCGGCTTCGAAGTCGGACAGGTCCAGCGCGTCCATCGGACTGGCGAAGAACGTGAAGAATCGTTACTCGTCGGCGTCCTGAGCCCCGGCCCGTGGATCGGACGTACTGCCGGGCCCAATGCCGGGCACCTCCATCTCGCCACGCAGCCACTCCAGCCCCTCTTCACGGTCTCCGTCCTCGTAGGTCTGAATCAAGGACGACGGGAAGAGGAGCTCAATCTTGTCGACGAGCGGCTCCCACGGGTCGTCGCCGACGATCGCGACCTTGTCCACATCCTCGACCTGGCGCATGTCGAAGGCCAGATCCTCCCACTTTTCTTCTGCCTCCCAATCCTCTACATCCTCGATCTCGAAGAGCACGCGGAGGGTCATGTGGGCTTCGAGCTCGTGACGCAGGGTCGAGGCAAAGGCCTCGTAGTCGTCCTCCGTGAGCGTGTCGCTGAGATGAACACCGACGATGTTGGTGTCGGGAAGGTCGAGGAACTCGATCATGGGCGTTGGGGACTGGTCGAGGGAATGGGAGACGATAGTATTTCGTCCACGCATCCGGGTACGACGGCGGCGACGGACTGTTCAAGTACATTCGCGAAATCTCACACACGTTCGTGGTCCCCCGGAACGATCATCGGTGGAAAGACGGCCTTCGGTCGCGCACTTGCCGAGTAGGGAGAAAAATCAGCGCAAGAATGCGTATGGACAATGGAAAAAGCATCCTCCGCTCAACACCTCGTTGACACGCCGACTCGGAAGTCAACATTGACAAGGAAAAGCATTCCGTTATTTTGGGACCGCACGTTGGCTTTCACGTTGATGATACTCCGCCAGGATGCCCCCTCCACACGCCGCCGACGACTTCGCGACCCTTCTTCGGTACAATCAATGGGCCAACGCCCGGGTGCTCGATACCCTGCAATCGGCCGGCGACGTGCCGGAGCGCGCCCTGGAGCTGTTTAGTCACCTGCTCCGCAGCCAGGATGTGTGGTACGGGCGCGTGCAGAACACCGACCACGCCGACCTGGACTTTTGGACGACTGATTCCCTGTCCGCCTGCGCCGAGCGACTCGACGCCAGCACCCAGCGCTGGGACGCCCTGCTCTCAAGCCGCTCGGATGCTCTCGACCAGCCGATCTCGTATACGAATTCAAAGGGAACCGCCTTCGAGACCCCACTGCGCGACCTTCTCACACACATCGTGAACCACGGCACGCACCACCGAGCCCAAATTGCACTCCTCCTCCGCGAGGCCGACATTTCGCCTCCCGCGACAGACTACATTTTCTTCGTGCGCGAAGCCTAACGTAGAAAGCCGCGCACAGTGCACCCCCCCTCCGGCTGTTTCAGATACTCTACATCGGTCCCAATGTCTGCTTCTCGCTGTCTCTGTTTTCTACTCGGTTTCCTCCTGCCCCTCCCCCTTTCCGGCTTCGGCCAGACGCCGCCGGACGGGCACACGGTTGAGGGGAACCTGATGCACCCGGAGAGCGTCGCCCACGATGCGGAAAGGGATGTGTTTTACGCCGCCAACGTCGGCGAAGAACTGGCCACCACCGCGAAGGACGGCGACGGATCCATTGCACGCCTAGCGCCGGACGGCACCGTAGAGAGCCTTCGGTTTCTCCCGGCGTCGGACGACGCGACGCTCCACGCCCCGAAAGGCACCGTCGTGCTCGACGGACGGCTCTACACCGCGGACATCGACCGGGTGGTAGGCTTCAGCCTCGACGAGCGGGCGAAGGTCACCGAGGTTAGTCTGCAGGACAAGGACGTCTCTTTCCTCAACGACGTCGCTGTGGTGGACGACCAGACGCTCGTCGTCTCCGCGTCCCGCCAGGGTCGACTCTACCGCGTGGACCTGGACGAGAAATCGGCCACGGCGCTCGACGTGGACGTGCCGGGTGCCAACGGACTCACGTACGCCGCGTCCGAGGACGTCCTGTACGCCGTTACGTTCGGGGGGGAGCAGGGGGGACAGCTCTGGACCATCGAGCTCGGCGCGAACGGCACGGTGCGGGACGCGTCCGCCCGAACCATCCTGGAGCAGGGGCGCTTCGATGGAGTTGTCCGTCGCCCGGACGATCGGCTCCTCATTTCCGGATGGGGCGTGGACGGCGATTCCGCGTCGCCCCCGGCCCTCTACCGGGTCGCAGACGGGGGATCGGGGTCGGTCACGACCATAGAACTGCCGAACTGGACGGGTCCGGCGGACTTCGACTGTGCGAGGACGCGCGGCTGCTGGATTCCGGATCTACCGGAGAGTGCCGTCCGCGTCGTTCGTCCCGGGGAACGGATCAAGTAGTGAGACCACGGGGGACTGAGGGGCGGCGTGTTTCTGCCCGTTCCCGATCAGGACGGATGCCAGTTTACTCCTCCTCCATCATGTCGAACATGGACCGGCTCTGATCATCGACGAGAACGGCCCCGCCTGACGAGTCCTCTCCCTCGTCGGCATCGGCCTCGCTTTCAAGACGGGCCTGCAGGCGCTGGAGGATGTCCCGAGGATCCGGAGCTTCGGCGGCCTCGTCCTCCTCGGTCAAATCCTGCAGGCGCTTGCTGGCCGAGCGCAAACTGTCAACGATACTCGACGGGTCTGCGCTCTCCGCCTCATCGTCGGCCGCCGGCCCAGTACGGGGGTCCGATTCAGCGTCACGGGACACAGTTACTCCCTCCGGAGCGACCTGGGCAGTGTCCGACGGGCTCCCATCTCCCTCGGCCGATGGTTTTTCTTCGTTCCCACTCTGCGCACGGATCTGAGCCGCGACGACCGACCGGAGCATATGGTCGAACGAGAGGTCTCGTTCGTCGGCCTTCTGCCGTAGCCATTCGACCTGCTTCGTCGTCAGCTCTACCTCCCGGGGCTCCAGGTGGTCGCTCTCGTCGAAGGCGTCGGTTACGGGTACACGCATGGGAGACACTGTGCGTACAAAGGTAGAATTGCTAAGCGGAATAACGTAATGCGTCGCGCCCAGATTTGATTTGCTCGGAGCGTTGACAATTTCTACTCCGTGTAACTATCCCGTGATCCGCCGCTCAATCATGTGAGGTAAATGTGAAACCAGGGCGTGCGGTCGACAGAGGCGAGTGTATGCCGGGCGATCTTCGCCCCTGCTGAAGAAAGTGTCCGGCGTCGTCGATCGTGGCCTCCGGCTGCTCGCTGTCGGTCGGGATGAGCGAACGGAAGAAGCCCTGCGCGCCCTCAGGACGGGGTCGGTGGGGGCGAACAGCTCAGAGGCAGGCTTCGACCACTCGGCCAAACGAGCACGGGTGTGAAGAACGTGGCGTGAGGAGCAGACGGGCGAGCGGGAGTTGGGGACGGAATCGCGCTCGCCCCCCCTACTCCCACGGTCTCATTCGTTGTAGACCATGTCTTTCAGAAGCGAGGGCGGTGTCCGATCCTCCACAAACGTCCGGCCCTCTTCCTCCCCCTGCTCGCGGAGGTCGACAAGGTCCGGATCGTCGGCCACCTTTCCGCTGAGGATAAGGCGCGTGGCGATGTCGGCAAGGCGCTGCCCGAGGTCGCCCGTTTTCGGCAGCCCCTGCCGGGTCCCCCGCTCCAGGGTACGAATCGTGTGGTTGCCCACCGACAGGTCCATCGCCCGGCTCACCCCCACCGTGAAGCCGACTACGTAGGCGGCGGGCTTCGCGTTCAGTAGCACGGGGGCGTAGTCGCCGGGCAAATCGCCCACCTGCAGGCGCAGGCCGTCGGCCACGGTTTCGATGGCTTTATCGGAGCGATCGTCGGGCACAGGCACGTGAGATATCGGTGCACAAGACAATGGTCGACTGCCCTACGGCTGCGGGCCGGGAGCGTTCGCCGTTGGTCGATCAGTTTCAACCTGTATTGCCCTCGCGCCACGACGGTCCTGCATCCGGTCGGTCCACGAGCGGTCGTCGGGGGCGTCGGAAAGGGCCGCCTCATTCATCTCTTTGCCCGCCGGCGGGCCCTCGTCCACGTCCGGTGCCGGGTCGGGCTCGGCCTGTGGGCTCGGCGGGGAGCAGATGGACCCGGCGTCGTTGAGGGCGGCGTGGAGGCGGTCGACCGTAAGGGCCTCAACGGGATCGGCAGAGGGGTCGGGCATCAAGGCCCGTTCTGAACAAATAGGGCCATCGGCGTGCGCGAGCTTTTTCTCCAGCTATTTTCACGGACGAGTCGGGATGGATTTTCCGTATTTTCCGCTCCATCCGAGGAGTAGGGGAAACGTAACAACGGAGGATGAAGGATCCACGGCGTGCTTCCGGGACGTACGTTCAGATCTTCTGACTGGGAACGTCATCCACCGGAACGCTCCGGACCCCATCGGTCATCCAGCAGTCCTCGTGGGGCTCGTCGGACTGTCGGGAGAGCCGAAACAGGTACCCAGCGCGGTCGCCCGAATTGGTCGTCAGGATCACGCCCATCCGTGCCCGATCCCCCTCGATCTGGGGGGTGCTGTAGGTGGCCCCGTCGTGGTCGATCATCGGGCCGTAGGCGGGCGTGTCGAAGAGCCGTCGGAAGCGGCGGAGGGGCCCCGTGGCACGCTTGTTGGCCGGCGACGCGAAGTTGTACGCCGCCTCGATCCCCGCATCCTCGTGCGGCGTGTCGTTTGTGCCGAGGGCTTCTACCTGCAGGGGAACCACCTCCGTCGGGGAGAGATCGGGGGACGGCTCGGGCAAGGAGTCGTTGGGCGGAGTACCGGGGGACACAGATTGGATTGGCTGGAGCAGTGGAAGTAAAGTGCCCGTGGGGACGAGGCGGTCCTGTGCGTCGGGACCGGTCCCGGCCGCCGTGGAGAGCAGGAGCGACGACAGCAAAAGCACAGATACAAGCATGTTGAGGGCGGAGGAAGCAGAAAGGATTACTCGGCGTTGGCGCTCGACGATGAGGAGGCCGGTGCACCGCCTTCCTTGTCGGAAGCACTGGACACCGCGTCAGCGACGGCCGCCTCGCCGTTCGATCCAATCCGCTCCAGTGCCCGCAGGGCTTCGGCCGGAACGGCGAAGACGACGGTGTTGGAGTCGTCGCTACTGAGACTGTTGAGCGTCTGCAAGGTGCGCAGGTGGAGGGCCCCTTCCTCGTCGTTGAGCGTTCTCGCAGCGTCGGCCATGTTCTGGACCGCCTCCAGTTCCCCTTCCGCCTGAATGGTGACGGCCCGACGCTCACGCTCGGCCTCTGCCTGCCGGGCAATCACCCGTTTCCTGTTTTCCGTCGGGACGATGTCCTTGAGCTCGACGGACTGCCCTCGGTGCCCCAGGGGTCGGTGGCCTCGTCGATGATTTCGCGAATCTGGCGAGAGATGCACTCCCGCTCGGCCAGAAGGGCTGCGAGCGCAAGGTACACCGAGAGGGACGCCATGAGTCGGGGGTGCGTACGCGGACGGCACGAAGGGATTCTAGCAACAGATGCCCGGCCCGGAGGAATTCAACACGGCCTCCGTGCACGTGACCTACTTTACTCCAGGTGATGGTAGTCCAGTTCGTGCTCCTCGTCGACGGCCTGCTGGACGGACGGGGAGGGTCGGCCGGGGTCCTGGAACGCAATCTCCATGCCCTCGGTCGTCGGGACGCACCGGATATTTTGGCGCCACGCCGGGTTTTTCTCGTCGTAGTCCGTGCGGGCGTGGGCGCCCCGGGATTCGGCCCGCTCGAGGGCGCCCCGCAGGATGGTCTCCGCCGTCGTGAGCATAAATCGCACGTTTTGCGCCCGTTCGTAGCGGCGGCTGGTGCGGTCGGCCTGAACGGACAGGTTATCGGCGTCGGCCCGCAGTTGCTGCAGCTTGCGGAGGCCGTCGATCAGGCCGTCCTCGTTGCGGAGGATGCCGGCGTGCTTCCACATCACGTCGCGGAGCCGGTCCGTGATCTCGGCGGGGGTGTGGTCGCCCTCGGCCGCGGCGAGCGTGTCTTGCGTCGCCACGTGGTCCCGCACCGCGGCGTCGGAGAGTGCCGGGCTGGCGTCGGGGGAAAGCGTCCGGGCAATGTGGTCGCCGGCCACCTGGCCAAAGACGATGGTCTCGATGAGCGAGTTGCCGCCGAGCCGGTTGGCACCGTGCACCCCGGCGGTGCACTCGCCCACGGCGTAGAGGCCGTCGACCGCCGTCCGGGCCGTCTCGAAGTCGACCTCGATCCCGCCCATCGCGTAGTGGGCCGTGGGGGCCACCTCCATCGGCTCCTCTGTGATGTCGACGCCGTGCTCGGCAAACTCTTCGACCATGCGAGGCAGTCGCTCGCGGATGAAGTCGGCGTCGCGGTGGGAGATGTCGAGAAGCACAGCGTCGTTCGTCGTGCCGCGCCCCTCCCGAATCTCCTGCTCGTTGGCGCGGGCCACCACGTCGCGGGCGTCGAGCTCCATCTGGTCCGGCGAGTAGCGCTCCATGAAGCGCTCGCCCTCGGTGTTGTAGAGGCGCCCGCCCTCGCCGCGCACGGCCTCCGTGACGAGGTGCCCGGCCTCCGCCGCCGGTGTCACCTTGCCGGTGGGGTGAAACTGCACGAATTCCATGTCGCGCAGCGGGACGCCAGCGTTGAAGGCGAGGGCCTGCGCATCGCCGGTGTTCTCGTCGGGGCGCGAGGAGCTGCGGCGATAGAGCGACGTGTGGCCGCCCGCCGCGACCACGACGGCGTCGGCGTCGAACGCCACGGGCCGCCCCCCGTCCATGTCGACCCCGACGGCGCCCGCCGCCTGCCCGTTCTCCACCACCAGGTCGGTGATGTAGAGGTTCTCGCGGTACGGCACCTCCAGGTCCATGGCCTTCTGGACGAGCGTGTCCATGAGGGCCTGGCCGGTGCGGTCGCCCACGAAGCAGGTGCGGCGGAACGACTGCGCGCCGAAGTAGCGCTGGTTGATTGTGCCGTCGTCGGTCCGGTCGAAGGGCATGCCCCACTCCTCAAGCTCGCGGATGCGGTCCGGCGCGCGGCGGCACAGCAGTTCGACCGCCGTGGGGTCGTTCACAAAGTGGCCCTCGTCGAGCGTGTCGGCGGCGTGGATCGCCCACCGGTCCTCCGGGTCGAGGCTGCCGAGCGAAGCGTTGATGCCGCCGGCGGCCCAGATGGTGTGGGCGTCGCCGTGGGGGCGCTTGCCGAGAACGAGGCAATCAATGCCGTGCCGGGCAAGCTCGATGCTGGTGCGGAGGCCTGCGCCGCCGGCCCCGATGATGAGGACACTCGTGGAAACCGTTTCGGGCGTTGTCGGGGTACTCACAGAACTAGAGGGGTAGGATGCAACAGTGTGGTGTGACGCGTCGACCCGACCGTAGGAACCCGGTGGGTCAATGCGCCTCCCACTCCACTTCGCACACCCAGAGAAGTTCTCTTTCTACAGGTGTTATCGGAAAGAATCGGAGGAACGTAACACGTGTATGCATCCCGTTTTCCGCGTGGGCCTTTTCGCGCCGGTCGGGCATTGAATCGTCCGGGTCTCCGTCGTTGCCTCTCCGTTCATCGCTCGATATCCACCGCCCGTCCGTGAACCGGACCGTTCGGACGAGGCTCGTTGTGACCGTCCACCTCACTCCCGAGATTGACCGTCGCAGAATTGGCTCCCCTCTCTCCTTCACCACAGGCCATGCCTCTCAATCCTACCTTCAGATGCGTCCCGCCTTTTCTTCTCACCCTTCTACTTGGCCTCTCCTTTCTGCCCGCCCAGGGTGTCCAGCGCACCTCCGCCCTCTCCGTTCGCTCCGCCGACAGTTATGCCGCACCCGATGCTCCCTCCGCAACGAGATCGCCCGGGCCCGACTCGACCGGAACCCTCCTCGTTCGCGTAGTGGGGCTGGAGAGCAGCGCAGGGATCGTGCGCATCGCGCTAACCGACGCGAACGGCTACGAGAGCGACAATAATGTGCGCGAGGCCACCCTTCCGATCAAGAACGAGCGCGCTCACTGGACGGTCGAGGTCGTTCCCACGGGGACCTACGCCGTTCGGCTGTACCACGACGAAAATAAAAATGGGGAACTGGACACCAACGTCCTTGGCGTCCCCCAGGAAGCGTACGGCTTCTCGAACGATGCCCGGGGTCGCTTCGGCCCACCGGACTTCGAAGCGGCCGCTGTCACGCTCGACAGCGACTCTCTCTCGCTGACCATCACGGCAGAGTGAATGGGACCCGCGCACCCCTACGCCCGGCCCCCTTCGAATACGGTAACCTTCCATCCATGACTGCGGATCTTATCTTTCAGGCTCATCTCATTCTCCACGTCGCAACCGGAATGGTGGCTCTCGTGGTCGCCCCCGGAGCCATGATCACGCGTAAAGGCGGCCACTGGCACCGGTGCTGGGGGAAAATCTACTTCTGGTCGATGGCAGCGGTGGCGGGGACGGCCCTCGTCATGGCCATGATGCGGTCGGGGCTCTTTCTCGGTCTCGTGGCGGTGTTCAGCTTCTATCTGGCGTTCACCGGGATCCGAGCGCTGCACCGTAAGCCCCCCGATGCACAGGCAACCCCCTGGGACTGGGGCGTCTCGCTCATCGCCCTACTCGGAAGTGGGGGACTGATTCTCTTCGGCGGACAGGCGATCGTGAAGGCCCATACAATCGGGGTTGTGGCCCTTGTATTCGGTGGAATTAGCGGCGGAATGGCGGGACGAGATCTCTGGCGGTTCTGGCGCCCACCCGATTCTCCACGGGCCTGGTTCTTCGTGCACCTCAAGCGCATGCTCGCCGCCTACATCGCTACCGTATCCGCCTTCTCCGTCGTTAATTTTTCGTTCCTCCCTCCTGTGGTGCGCTGGCTCTGGCCAACCGTCTTTGGGACAATCGGCATCATCCTCTGGATGAGATACTACCGCCAAAAATTTGCCGCTCACTCCGCAGGATGACAGCGGATCCAACCGATCCGGCTCACCGCAGCAGCCATCTTCTGTCCGGTTCTGTAAAAGCGATCGTCGTGCCCCACTCTTTCTTTTCGTGGCTCCACTTCTCCAACAAAAACAGCATACTTCATTCATTTGTCTAGCTCCTTGCCGTGACTCCTGCTCTGTTCGTCGCCACGGAATTGTGGGCCCTTCCCGTTGCGGCCTGGATTGCGCCCGTGCTGCTGCTTCGCTTCGTGCGAACCAGTCGGGCGGGGCGTTGCGATCGCCGCACTCGGACTTGTCGCCACGCTTCCGTCCCTCGTCGACCGACTACTGACGAGCCGCCTTTCCGGCTTCGCGGCGACGCTCGTCCTGGCAACGGCGTCCGTGGCGGTGGAGTACGCGACGTCGTTCGGCCCCTTCGGCACGTGGGGGAGCGTGGCCTATACCCAGCAGCACCTCCCGCTCCTCCGCCCCACCTCCAACGGCCTCCCCTTCGCAACCGGCCCCCTGGGCCGAACCCGTGCCCGAGCAAACCACTTTACAACCCAGGCCCACGTGCAGGTGGCCTACCTCCCCGCGGACGGGACCGCAACCCTCTACGCAACCCTCGGCGATGTCGTTGCCTGGGGCTGCACGCTGGGGCTGCTCCTGCTGGGCGGGGGCGCGTACACCCGTTCGTGGAGGGCCGTCGGCAGGATGTTCGCTCACGCAGACTCACCCTGATTGGCGCCGTCCTCGAACGCTCCCGCAGCCCGGGTGCCCGCGACGAGGATCGGCGTGAGCGCAGCGGCCCGCTGGTTCTGTCTCCGCTCGACTGAATGTTCCCATGCTCTCCGTACTCCGCCCCCTCCTTCCAAGCGCGCGCCGCTTCGCCCGACAGGGGGGACTGGTCCTGGGGGTCGGTGTTCTCGTGGGGACCTTCCTTTTCCACGTCTGGACCGGACTGGAGGAGCTGCCCGGCCGCTGGCCCACCCTGCTCTGGAACGTGTACTACTCGCTCGTCTACACGGCGACCATCTTTACCAGTGTGCGGGTGGCCATCACCGTACTGCGGACCCGCGTGCCCCTTCAGTCGCGGCCGGCCGTCGCCGTGCACGTGAGCGTCCTCTCGGCCACGACGGTCGGTGCCTACGGACTTGCCACGGCAGTTTGCTGGGCGCTCCACCCGCCCTTCAGTGTGCAGTGGGAGATCCTGCTGGTCACAGCGACTGTGGCCTTCGTGGTGGCCTTCGTCTGGAGCGCCTTCACATACATGGGAACGTTCTACCGGCAGCTGCGCGAGGCGGAGGCCGCCCGGTATGAGGCGCGGCTGGAGGCCCTCCGCGCCCAGATCAACCCGCACTTTCTGTTCAACGCGTTCAACTCCATCGCGACGCTGGTTCGCACCCGGCCCGAGGAGGCCGAGCGGGTGGTCGAGGACCTATCGGACCTCTTCCGGTACACGCTACGGGCCTCCAAGGACGACACGGCCACGCTGGCGCAGGAGGTGGAAGCCGCCCGGCGGTACCTGGCGGTGGAGAAGGCGCGCTTCCGAGATCGGCTGACGGTGGCGATCAATGTTCCGGACCGGCTTCGGTCCCTCTCCCTCCCCAGCATGACAATCCAGCCGCTCGTGGAGAACGCGGTGCAGCACGGCGTGGGACGCACCCAAGACAGGTGTACGGTGACCGTGACCGCCGAGCAGACCGACGGCACGCTTGTCCTCAGCGTGACGGATACCGGCCCGGGATTCGACACGACCAACCTCGACGCGGTACTCGAGGAGGGGACCGGCCTCGCAAACGTCCGCGAACGCCTGCGAATTTTCTACGACGCAGACGCCGGCATCACCCTCCATCCCCAGGGGGTCGAGGTTCGACTCCCCCTCAATACGGACGCCCTCCCACACGTCCAGCCGAATCAGCAAGCGACCGCCCCGGAACGATAGCCCAACCCGCATCGACGCCTCGCACTTGGTGAACTGCAACCGTTCGGTAAGCCCCCTTGTCCCCTAAAACGAGTGGCCTTCACGAAGTCCGTCCTTCGCTGAATACCCACCGCCTACGTCCCGATGCGCACCTCCTACCTCGTCGGCCTCGGGTTTCTCCTCGCCATTTCGGGCGTGATCGGATACGAGATGGTGCGGGGCCCAACCCCCATTGAGGATCTGATCTCCGAGTCGGCCGACTTCGACCCACAAGTCTACGATGGGTCGATGGCGTCGGACCCGAATGCCCCGTCGGTCCTCATTCTGGGCACGTCCCATCTTGCCCAGGACAATCACGACTACGCGGAGGCGGCCGTCGACCGGGTGACGAACCGCCTGTCCTCCTACGATCCAGACCTGGTCGTGGTCGAGTACCTGCCGCCCGAGTACCCACGGGGCGAGGGGCGCGACTACCGCCCCGACTGGGACCTGGATGCCTACGCGGAGGCGTGGGGCATGACGGTCGCGGAGGCCGATTCCCTCCGACGAGCACACCGGTGCCCGGAGGCCTCATCTCCCCCCGGTTGTACCCTCGCGAAGGCATACCTCCTCAACTACGACCTCGTGAATGCTCACTACTACGCCCAGTCCCAGGAGTGTACGGGGCTCCGTCAGTTCGACAAGATTCGGGAGTGGATGAACCGGAACGACCGTCACGAAATGGCACGACTGGGGTACCCGGTGGCACGCCGGAGCGACATTGCTGAACTGGTGTCCTTCGACTACCAGGGCGACGACGCCGAGTGGTTTATCTACCAATCGGGGCTCGATGCGTTGAAGAGTGGCCGCGTCTGGGTCCTCTGGAATTACTGGCCCATCCTTCCCAACGTGGGCACGACAAGCCGAGCATACGAGCGTCACGCAGCCCCCCACGACGACCGGCTCGTCGACATGCTCCGGTACGCCAACTCTCCCGAGCACATCGGCCTGCAGTACTGGGCGTACGAAGAGGTGTACCCAAAGGTCGAGTGGGACGGCGATCCCGTCGGGGCGCAGCAAACCGAGAACTACTGGCTCCGCAACCGAAAGATGTTTGCGAACATGCAGGAGGCGATCCGGGCCCGAGACGCAGAGCGCGTGCTGGTGATCGTGGGCAGCGGGCACAAATACTTTCTGGACGAGCTGACCCGCGAGGCCGGCTACCGCTGGGTCGATCCGCGCGAGTGGCTGCCCGATTCGAGTACGGACACCGGCCCAGGAGGCTCGGCCAATCGCGACAATCCATCAGTCCCTTCCTCCTGACGGGTAGGGCCGGTAGAGACGTGCCGTTTCGGTTTTGAACCAAACACCCATTCGCCCATGCGCTGTCTTCTCGTCGACGACGAACCATTGGCCCGCGAGCGCCTGCAGTCCCTGCTGAGTGAGGCGGACGACGAGATCGACGTCGTGGCCGAGGCGGGCGGCGGACAGGAGGCCGTCTCGCTCATCCACGAGTACGAGCCGGACGTTGTCTTTCTGGACGTCCAGATGCCGGTCCTCGACGGCTTCGACGTGGTGGACCTGCTCCCCGAGGCGCGCCCCCACGTCGTGTTCGTCACCGCCTACGACGAGTACGCGATTCAGGCGTTTGACGTCCACGCGCTCGACTATCTCACGAAGCCCGTGCGGCTCGGCCGCCTGAACGACACCCTCGACCGGGTGCAGAACGCGCTCGACGACGCTCCCCATGAGTCCCTCGACGAGTTCCGCGCGTCCCGGCAGGATGAGGACCTGAAGCGCCTCACCGTACACGTCGGCCGCCGGCTGCGCGTGGTCCCGCTCGACGAGGTCCGGTGGATCGAGGCCGACGACGGCCTCGTGTTCGCCCACACCACCGACGGTCGCTACCGCACCGACTTTACGCTGAGCGAGCTGGAGGCCCGGCTGCCCGCGGACCGCTTCGTTCGCACGCACCGCTCGACGATCGTCAACCTCGACGCCGTCTACGAACTGGTGCCCGAGCCGGCCGGGACGGGGCTCCTCCGCCTGCAGGACGGGACGGAGGTCACGGTGGCCCGGCGCCGACGAGCGGACGTGAAGGACGCGCTGGGGGGATAGGGCAGTCGTACGTTCAGGCGCTGTTCGGATGTCAGAAGCTCATCTGCCCCCGATTCTCCAATGTCGCCGGAAATGAACGGGAGAATGGGCGAATGGGAGAGCAGTCTAAAACCACTTCCGCCCTGGAGATCTGTGTAACTTTGCGAGATTGATCGCCGGATGCACCTCCGTACGCGGCTTGTCTCAAGAACCGGAAGAAAGACAAATCGGCCTCGAAGAAATCGGCGTCTCACAGATCTGAAGGACGAAACGATCGAAATCCGCCTTGTTCGACCGCTCCACCCGAAGAGTCGGAGCCGTCCCCTCCACAGGCGGTCAGCAACAGTCCGCTCGCACCTGCCGCCCCAGCGATACCGAGCGATTGGAGAACGTGACGTCGGGGTACGTGATCTTGGTCGTCGGGGCTCATGTGGGACTCGTTCAATTCGTCGAAAAGGGCGCGGGGGTTGTGTCAGTTAGAGTATAGGGAAGGGGGAAATGGGTGTTCTACCACAACGGCGCTCAGAGCGTAGGGCTTCCGTGGGAACGAATGTGGGCAGTCCCCCCACGAGCCGACCGACTCCACTGTAATTTTGAGCTTGGGGTTATATTATCTGATTATACGGTCTTCGCCCAATAAATCACCCGTCCCGATAAGGTTGCATGAAAGTGACATGTGATCGGGGCGAAACCCCCAATTTTTCCAAACATGTCCCCCCCGAGGGGTTAGTAACTAAAATGTCTAATCCGGTTGTGAAAACGGAATTGGGCAGGATCACGACTGAGGATTCCCTTCCCGCGAACTTGGGGTGACATGTGCGCAACGACCGAGACGGAGGGTCGGCAGCGGTCCGAATGACGGTACAAATGTTTTTCCGGCTGCCCGCGATCGGTTCGCCCGCGTCTTCAGTTCGATTCTCATCGAAAGCACCGATTTACCATGGCTGTTATCGAGGCGGAACACCTCTGGAAAATCTTCGGCGGCGATCCGGACCGAGCCCGCACGCTTGCCCGGGACGAGGGCCTGTCGAAGGCCAAGGTCAAGGAGGAGACCGGATCCGTGATCGCGGTCAACAACGCGTCCTTCGACGTAAAGGCGCAGGAAATCTTCGTCGTGATGGGCCTGTCGGGGAGCGGGAAGTCGACGCTCCTCCGCTGCGTGAACCGGCTCATCGAGCCGACCTTCGGATCCGTCCAGGTCGATGGCGAAGAGGTCACGACCTACGACGAGGACGAGCTCCGCCAGCTCCGGCGCACGAAGATGTCGATGGTCTTTCAGAACTTCGGGCTCTTTCCCCATCGGAGCGTGCTCGGCAATGTCGAGTACGGACTGGAGGTGAGCGGGATGGACGAAAGCAAGCGCCAGGAGAAGGCCCGGCGCACGCTCGACTTGGTCGGCCTGGAGGGGTACGAGGACAGCAACCCCGGTGAGTTGAGTGGGGGCATGCAGCAGCGCGTCGGTCTGGCCCGGGCCCTGGTCGACGACCCCGAGATTCTGCTCATGGACGAGGCCTTCAGTGCCCTCGACCCCCTCATCCGGGAAGAGATGCAGAACGAACTCCTGGACCTCCAGGACCAGTGGGACCCGGCCTGTACGATCCTGTTTATCACCCACGACCTGGACGAGGCCCTCAAGATGGGTGACCGGATCGCCATCATGAAGGACGGCTGGATTGCCCAGATCGGTACGCCGACGGAGATTCTCATGAACCCGGCCGACGACTACGTCGAATCGTTCGTCCAGAACGTGGACCGGACGAAGGTCATTCCGGTCCGTACCGTCATGCGCGAGCCTCGCGGCGACGAGGCCGACCACCTGTCCGAGACGGACGCGTCGGTCTCCCCCCACACCTCGATCGCGGAGGTACTTCCGATGGTCCTTCAGGCCGACGGGCCCGTTGCGGTCCGCGACAGCGGCGAGGTTCTTCAGGGCGTCGTGAGCCGGGAGGACGTAATGGAGGAGGTCACGCGGAATGCGAGCAACGTCTCCAAGACCCGGGAGGCCACCCGACAGGCGAAGGCGATGGAGGCGGCGTAGCCCGCCCTTCCTTCCGACGGCACCATTCGTTGACGTGAACGCAATCTACTTACACCCATGGAGTTGGATCTTGGCGGCTGGTTCGCACTTCTCATCCAGTGGCTCAAAGCAAATCTCGGGGCCTTTTTCGACGGGGTCACCACCGTGATCGGGACCACCACCTCGGCACTCGAAGATGTGTTGCTCTTCCTACCGGGCTGGGCGATGGTCTTGGTCTTTACGGCCCTGGCCTGGTGGGTCGCCACCCGGGGCGTGGCCCTGTTCACCTTTTTCGGAATGGGCCTCCTCACCGATCTCCAATTCACCTTGTTTGGAACAGAGTTCGTCATCGGCATGGGGTACTGGGACATTACCATGCAAACCCTATCCCTCATCGTGACGGCGTCGCTCTTCTCGCTGCTCGTCGGGATTCCCGTCGGGATCTGGGCGGCGAAGAGCGACGCGGTCGACAAGACCGTTCGTCCCATCCTCGACTTCATGCAGACGATGCCCCCCTTCGTTTACCTCATTCCGGCCGTCGTCCTGTTCGGGCTAGGAACGGTTCCCGGGGTCATCGCGACCTTCATTTTCGCGACGCCCCCGTGCGTGCGACTCACCAACCTGGGCATCCGACAGGTGTCGGAGGAGGCCATCGAGGCGGCCCAGTCCTTTGGCTCGACCCCCACGCAGATGCTGGTGAAGGTGGAGTTCCCGATGGCCCTGCCCACGATTCTCGCGGGCGTGAACCAGACGGTGCTTCTTGCCCTGTCGATGGTGGTGATCGCCGCGCTGATTGGCTCCAGCGGCCTCGGCCAGCCGGTCGTGGAGGGACTCACGCAGCTCCGCATTGCGAAGGGCTTCGAGGGGGGGCTCGGCATCGTCATCCTCGCCATCTTTCTCGATCGGGTCACGCAGGCGGCCGGGGAAAAGGCTGGGGCCTCGACGGCGCAGACCCGCTAGCACACCCGTATTCTTTCCACTACTGACTCTCTTTCCACAACCAATCAACATCACCCATGGACAACCTTTCTTCAGCGTCCCGCTCGTTCCTTGCGGCCGTTCTGGTGCTCGGGCTTCTCGGCACCGGCCTGGCCGGCTGCGGCGGCGGCTCCGGTAGCCAGGACGTCTCACGAGAAATGAATATGGTCACGGTCAACTGGATTGAGGGAATGGCCATGACCTACATGCAGGAGGCCATTCTCGAGGACAGCATGGACATGGACGTGACGGTCAACGAGGTGAGCGGCGGGGGCACCGCCTTCTCGTCCGTCGCGCAGGGCGACGCCGACTTCTTCAACGAGGCGTGGCTTCCGACCACCCACAAAGAACCCTGGAACAAGAACCAGGACCAGTCCAAAAAGCTGGGGTACACGTACAAGGGAACCTCGGTCGGCGTCGTCGTGCCGGAGTACGTGGAGGTCGATTCGTTCCCCGACTTCGCCGACTACGTGAACCAGCTGGACGGGACGATCAACGGCATCGAGTCGGGCGCCGCGATTAACGGCCAGATCCGCAACACCATCGAGCTCTACGAGATGCAGGACGAGTTCGAGGTGCAGGCGGCCAGCGGGCCGGCCAGCTGGCAGGCGCTCGAATCGGCAATCAACAGCAACGAGCCGATCGCCGTCGCGGGCTGGTACCCACACTGGAAGTGGAGTACCTTCGACCTGAAGTACGTGAACGGAGCGAAGACCAACCAGAACGTCGACATCTGGGGCGGCCCCGAGGATATCTTCACGATCGTCGACAACGAGTTCACGGAGGAGTTTCCGAAGAAGGTCGTCTGCTTCCTCAAGGAGTTTGAGGCCAACGACGAACAACTGAACAGCCTCATGGACGACTTCCGGAACCGGGGCGACATGAGCAAGCCCGAAGCGGCCAAGCAGTGGATTCGCGACAACCGGGACGACGTGGCGCAGTGGATGGATCAGGCGGAGGAGTGCGCCGCGTCCAGCGAGCCGGTCGAGACGCTCCCGGACGACGCGACGTTCTCGTCGACGCCGGACACGTCCAGCTCCGAAAGCATGTAGATCAGTGCCGTCCGGCACTTGCCTGTACTCGCAGACCCCGGCCGCCCGTTGTGCGGTCGGGGTTTTTTTTGAGGGAATCCTCCCTATTTCCCTCACGATATTGTTGTATTCTTTTCCTCTGATCTACACGGGAACGGCGGACCATTCTCGGTCTATTCTGTTCCACTACGACATTTCGCATTTACTCATTCAAAATCCGATTTCGTGCCTATGAATCGGTTTCTCACCCCGCTACTCACCCTCCTTCTCACCGCCGGCCTTCTGCTGCCGGGACAGACCGCGCAGGCCCAGGCCGCCATGGACGGAACCAGTATGATGACGAGGCCGCCGCCGAAACGTCCGATAGCGAGTCGGCGATGCAGGAGGACGACGAGCCCTCACTCAGCGTCAACGTCGGCGGCTCGCTCCGCTTCAACGCGCTCTTCCGGGCGTATGGAACGGACGCCAATGCCTTCGAACAGAAGGCCGACCGCAAGTTGGGGAACGGCGGCTTTACGTTCGACACGTTCCGCATCAACGCCAGTGGCTCCTACGGCGGTCTGATCTTCGACACGGAGTACGCCATTTATCCGGGGTCCTTCGGTGGACTCTTCATCCACCACGGCTGGGTCGGCTATGAATTCAGTGAGGCCACGCAGGTGCAGGTGGGCGTGAGTCAGGTGCCGTTTGGCATTCAGCCCTACGCCTCCAGCAGCTGGTTCTTCAACAACACCTACTACGTCGGCCTGGAGGACGACTACGACGCCGGAATCAAGTTTATGTACCAGACCGGCCCGTGGGACGTGCAGGCCGCTTACTACATGAACCCGGAAGGCACCACCTTCTACGGCAGCAGCGACGCGGCCCGCTACTCCTACGACGTCGTGCCGCAGGGCCGCAGCCTCAGCGAGGAAAATCAGTTCAACGGGAAGGTGGCCTATTCCTTCGACCACGGCGACCTCGGCTTCACCAAGGTGGGGGCATCCGGTCAGTACGGTCAACTGCTCAACGAGGCGACCGGTGCCACGGACTCCCACTCCGCGATCGCGGGTCACGTGCAGGGCCGTTATGGCGGCTTCGGTGCGAAGCTGGAAGCGGCCCAGCAGTCCTTCAGTCCCCCCGTTGGGAACAGGAACAAGGACTTCGTGACGATGGGCGCCTACGGAGGCACGTACAATGTCGCCAGCGATCACACGGTGCTTTCGTCCAGCCTGTCGTATCGGTTTGCGGTGGACGCAGGCCCGATCTCGCAGATCAAGCCCTACTACGACTTTAGCACGGTCACGAAGGACGTGGACGGCTGGGAAAACAATGAGTCGCACATTGTGGGCTTCCTCACGTCGGCCGGACCGCTGTTCGTGTACACGGACGTCATTGTCAGCAAGAACCATCCGTTCAACCTTCCCTTCACCGGGACCTTCGGAAACGTGATGGCGCAGGGCGCCGAGGATGAGTTCCGGACGGCCTTCAACATCAACGTCGGGCTGTACTTCTAGCCCGTACGCCGATTTTCCCTCTGTCGAGGGAACAAAAACGATTGGCGGGAGCAGTGGCGAGCAGCCGCTGCTCCCGTTTTCTAACGCGTGCGCCCCGGTGACGGACATCTTTGGACTCCTTCTCCGCAATGCCTATTTTTGACGTCCCGTAGGAGCGCACCTTCTACGGTTTCCCTCCCCACTCCCACGCCCCCAACCCCCTCTTCCCGTACCGTGGCTCTCCGTCTTGTAGACGTGTACCGGCCCGACGACGACACGGCCCTCAACCTCCCCGACGACACGTACGACGTGCTCGGGCACTGGACCTACGCAATCGACGACGGGCAGCGGATGGACCGAGTGCTCATGGACGTCGCGGAGACGGAGGCCTTCCTCGACTGGCTCAACCGGGCCGTGACCGAGGAGTACCGGGTGGTGCTGCAGTCCGTGGAGGCCACGCTTCCCCGTCCCGAAGTGGAGGAGGACGAGGAGGAGGCGGAACCGGCCGACGACGAGGAGGAGGACGTATCGATCTCCCGCATCGGCCGCGCGGAGCTGTATAGCTATGCCTACGACACGACGGACCTGTCCCTCGTCTACTACGCCCTGGTTGCCCTCTCCACGATCGTCGCGGCGGGCGGCATGCTGCGCGACCAGACGGCCGTCGTCATCGGCGCCATGATGATTGCCCCGCTCATCGGCCCCAGCCTCACGCTCGCCCTGAGTACGACGCTCGGCGACCTTCCCCTCCTGGGCCGCGCCCTTCGCGCCAACCTGTTGGGCGTGGGGCTTGCCCTCTTCGGCGCGCTGGGCATCGGGTGGGCGTTCCCGATCGATCCCGCAACGGGCGAGGTGGCGGCCCGTACCGTCATCGGTCTGCCCGACGTGGCCCTCGCCGGGGCCGCCGGGGCGGCGGGGGTGCTGGCCGTCACCCGGGACCAGGCCACCGGACTGGTGGGGGTGATGGTGGCCGTGGCCCTCCTCCCGCCCGTCGTGGCCTTCGGTCTGCTGCTGGGCAACGGCTACCTCGAGGCCGCCGGGCGGGCCGGCCTGCTCACCGCGACGAACGTCGCGGCCCTTAACCTGGCCGCCGTGTGTACCTTCCTCGTCCTCGGCGTGCGGCCCCGCGACTGGCGCGACGTCGAACAGGCCCGCACCTCCGTGCGCCTGGCCCTGGCGCTCTGGGGCGGCGTTCTCGCGCTCCTCTTCGCCCTCTTCTGGTGGACCGGGTAGCCCAACTACGTCCGTGCCGTGGTCGCCTCCCGTACCGGGCGCCCGAAGCAGCGCCCTCGCCAGGACGAGACACGAAACGTGCCGGGCCGCACGGCCGCAAAACGGCCCAGTCATCGTCCGTCTCCCTTCCTCCACTCACGGCGCCTCGGGGGCGGGGGCCGACTCCGGCGACGGCGCGGAAGGCGAGTCGTCCAGCGCGTCGAGGTGCGGTTCGGTGATGCCCCAATGCACGAACAGGGCCATGACGCCCATTGCCCCGGCCCCGACGAGGGCGTTGCTCACGTAGCCGTAGGGGCCGTAGGTGAGGCTCGCCACGAAACTGCCGAAGCCGAAGCCCCCCTGTCCCACGCTCACCGCGAGCCCCATCAATAGGCCGCGTTCCTTGTCGGGCACGAGCGCGGTGAGGAGCGACTGCAGCGGGCTTACGCGAATGCCGACGGCCAGCATCGCGAGGAAGAAAAGCACGGCCGCCATCGTAAATCCGGTAATGTAGAAGGGCGCAACGGCTACGATTCCCCCAAGCGCCAGCGACCCCCACACGACGATGGGCTTGCGTCCAATCCGATCGGAAAGCCACCCCCCGGCGGGCGAGGCGAACACGTTGGCCGAGCCCCCGATGGCGAAGAGCAGCGCAATGCCGTAGCCCGACACGCCAACCGTCGTTTCGAGCCACGAGGGCAGGAACGCGGTGAAGAGGCCGATGCCGAAGAACATGAGAAAGTACGATGAGACGGCCGCCACCGCCTCCGAGCTGCGAAGGACCGACCGGTACTTTTCGATGATTCGGCGGGGGGTCAGGCGCTGCTCATCGAGCTGCACGTTGGGGGCGGGGACGTACCGCCAGATGAGCGCCGTAGCCCCTCCCATCGTGACGGCAAACATGAGAAAGGGCCACCGATAGCCGAAGCCGGCAGCCAGCGCCTTGCCGAGGGGAATGCCGGCGACCTGCCCAAACGCCTGCCCGCTCATGACCCAGCCGTTGGCCCAGCCGTGCTGTTCGTACGGAAAATAATCGCCCACGTAGGCCACGGCCCCGCCGCTGAGCATGCCCCCTCCCACCCCGGCGAGCAGACGCATGGCGAGAAGCAACTCGTAGTTGGCCGCCACGGTGTGCAGCGCGAGCGTGACGGTCATGAGCCCGGTGCCGTACAGCAGGATGCGACGGCGCCCGATACGGTCGGAGGTCGGTCCCGTCGCCAGGGCCGAAACGCTCAGCGACACGGCGTAGGCCGTCAGCAGCATCCCCCGCCAAAAGGCGTTGACTCCAAGGGTCTCCGCAATATCCGGCAGGAGGGGGACCATGATGATCAGCTGGCTACTGGCCGAGAACATCATTAGCCAGAGCGCAAACAGGATCAGGTATGAATTGCCCTTTTGGGTGTCGGCCACAGGGGACGACGATGGATGAGCGACACAGGCGAGTCCGCTTCGGGAAGCGGGGGTGGTGTTTCCGAACTGTAAACATGGGACGCAGCGTTCCTTCTTGCAGCCGAACCCCCCAAATATTCCGCAAAATCCGTCGGTTCGGGTCCTTCTACAGGCCACTGTATAAACATAGGGGACAGCTCACGTGAAGGGATCAGGAAAATGGGGGCATTAACATACAGGTAATGCTGTCGTAATCGGGGGATTACATACGGGCCTTATCGTTGAGAGTGAACAGACTGGGCCTTGTATGTCCTTGGCGGACGGGGATGCGCCCATCGTCCCTTCGCAACGAACCGATTTCCAACGATGGCGACCAACTGGCTTCGAGGGATTCTTGGTCTCACGCTCCTTTCGCTTGTCGGCGCGGGCGAGGCCCCGGGAGCTCTCGCCCAGGACGCCGCCCCCACCACGGTCGAGAATGTCGGCACCGTCTCGGGCGTGGTCGTAGACGGCGCCTGGAGCCCGGGACGTACGACCTCATCTACTCGTTCGTCGGCTTCCAGAAAAAGACCGTCACGGGCGTCGAGGTGAAGGCCGGCGAAATCACCAGCCTCGACGTCACGCTGACCGAGGAAACTGAGCAGCTCGACGAGGTGGTCATCGAGGCCCAGGCCGCGCGCGATTCGGAGGCGGGGCTACTGAAGGAGCGAGCGGAGGCCGCCGCCGTGAGCGACGCCGTCAGCGCCGAACTCATGAGCGCCTCGGGAGCGGGGACCGCCGCAGCGGCGATGGAGCGTGTCACCGGTGCCTCGGTGGTGGAGGGGAAGTACGTTCACGTTCGGGGGCTCGGAGGACGGTACACCAACACGCAACTGAACGGCATTGACCTCCCAAGCTCAGATCCGGAAAAGAAGTCGGTCCAGTTTGATCTGTTCCCGACAGATTTGCTTGAGAATATCGTCACGCTGAAAACGTTCACGCCCGATCATCCGGGAAATTTCAGCGGAGGGCTCATTGACATCTCCACGAAGAGATTTCCAGAAGACTTGAGGGTCTCTTTCTCATCGTCGGCTACAATGAATACCCAAGCTCAGCTTGGAGGTCAGTTCCTTACGCATCCGGGGGGGGATCTCGACTGGGTCGGCTTCGACGACGGGACGCGCTCCATTCCGGGACAACTTTCCGACCTCCCCCCCGATCAGATTCCGGACCGACCCATTTTCGCCGAGGATCCGGGGAGCTACAGCCAACTCTCCAAGTCCTTTAGTGGAGTAATGTCTCCGCAGGCGGGGACGGCCCCGGTAGATCAGAGCTATTCCGCCTCGCTGGGAAATCAGAATCAGGTAGTCGGGCGACCTCTCGGGTACATCGTCAGTCTTACGTACGACCGGTCGGCGAGCTTCTACGATGATGGAACGACGGGGCGGTACCAGCTCGGCGGCGACTCCGGAACGCTTTCCGAGCTCATTCTGCTCGAGGATCAAAAAGCGACCACCGAGACCTCCCTCGGAGGCCTTGCGAACGTCACCTACCAGGCAACCCCGAATCACGAGCTAGGGGTCAATACCCTCTACACGCACACGGGTGAATCTACCACTCGATTTCAGCAGGGACAGTGGTCGGGAGAGGCGGGCCCGAAAGACGTTCTCACGAATCGAACACTTCTCTTCAAGGAACGAGATGTCCGCTCCGTTCAGCTTCGTGGGAATAGCTACTTCGAAGAGTTGGGAGGGATCCGGCTCAAGTGGAATGGGTCGTATTCGAAGACGACTCAGGAAGAACCGGACCGCCGGTTCTTTGCCGACATCGCTCGCGTCCAGGCGTCGGGCGACACGCTCTACAGTGCCTTCGATCAGGGCTTGCGTCCACCGACCCGTATTTTCCGAAACCTCGATGAGTCGAAGTACTCGGCGAGCGTCGACGTGACGATTCCGGTTTCCCTGTCGGGACGACAGGGACAGGTGAAGTTCGGCGGGTCCTACGAGACGACCGACCGAGATTTTTCTAGCCGGCAATTTTCGTACAACGCCCCAGATCCGAACTCCGGTGTAAACTTTCGGGGGAACGCTACCGAATTCTTCCGAGAGGAAAATCTGGGGATCGTTGAGCAAGACGGAAGCGGGAATACCATCTTTGGACTCACGATTGACGACCAGACGAACGAATTCAACAGCTACACAGGCGAGCGAACCATAGAGGCCGGTTACCTGATGGGAGAGATTCCCGTATTCAACCGGTTGACAGTCATTGGGGGGGCTCGCGTGGAGCCGACGGATCTTCGCGTTCAGGCACTCCCCGACAGTGCTGGGCAAATTGAGGAATTTGACGTGCTCCCGTCCCTGAACCTGAAGTACGAGTTCAATGACAATATGAATCTCCGACTGGCGGGAACACAGACCCTCGCCCGCCCAACGTTTCGAGAAATTGCGCCCTACCCGGGCTTCGACTTCATTCAGGGGGAAGTCATTATCGGGAATCCTGATCTCAACCGCACGCTCATAACGAACGTCGACCTGCGGTGGGAATGGTTTACGGGGCCGGGCGAAATCTTGGCCGCAAGCGTCTACTACAAGACGATGGAGAATCCGATTGAGAAAGCCTTCATCGGGAGTAGCTCCAATACGGGCAGCCAGTTGACGTGGCAAAACGTGGACGAAGCGACGGTGTACGGAGCCGAGTTCGAGGCCCGCACCCGACTCGGATTTCTCAGCGATGCGCTGCGCCACGTCACGTTCGGCGGCAATCTCTCGCTTACCGGGTCGGAAATATCGGTGCCCTGCTTCGAACTCGCGGAGGATGGAAGCACGTGTCGTCGCGGGCCGCTCGTCTATCGGCAGGTCAATAACGAGTCCGCCACGCGCAACCTTCAGGGACAATCCCCCTTTCTCCTCAACCTCGACCTTCGGTACGAGAACCCCGATCTGGGAACCAATGTCGGGGTGTTCTACAACGTGTTCGGGGAGCGGCTCTCGGCCGTGTCGACCGGGAGCACGCCGGACGTATACACGAAGCCCCGGCCTCAGCTCGACGTGACGATGTCTCAGCAGCTCTTCGGTCGCTGGAAGGCATCGTTGAAAGCGAAGAATCTCCTCAATAGCGATCACAAACAGGTCTACACCTTTCGCGGGAACGAATTCCCGTACCAGGTCCACCGCACCGGTCGGTCCTTCTCCTTCGGACTAAAATACACCATTGAGTAGACCCACCCAGACATAACGACCGACGATTCCTTCACTCTGCGTCTCGCTGACGGCGTTCGTCGAAGAGACGCCGATCTCGAAAGGGCAGGCCTTTGTCGCCTGCCCTTTCGGCATTCTAAGGGCATGTTATCGAATTATGACGTGCCTGCTCGCGAACTTCTCGTAACTACACCAGCAAGGTACATGACCATTCCTATGACAAAACCAACCCGAATCGTGAACTGGGGGATGGCCGTTCTCCTCCTTGGCTCGATGCTCGTTCTGTCGGGCTGCGACAGCAGCGGCTCAAACGACGACTCGAACGAAGGGCCTCCCACGGTGGACGTCCAGTCCACCACCGATCAATTCACCGTCTCGTTTGACGCGTCCGGCACCACGGATCCGGACGGGGGCGAAATCCAGTCTTATGACTGGGAGTTTGGAGACGGAGAGACCGAAACGGGGGCCCAAGTCGATCACACGTACGGCACGGAAGGGGATTTTGACGTGTCGCTGGAGGTCGTGGACGACGAGGGCGAGTCCTCGGACACCACGTTTACGGTCTCGATCGATCCGGACAAGATTGTCGTCACGAACGACGTTACGGAGAACACCACCTGGACCTCCGACAATACCTACATCCTCGACGGGCTCATCTTCGTCGATCCAGGCGTGTCGCTCACCATCGAGCCGGGCACCGTCGTCAAGGCGCGTCCGCAGGGTGAGATTTCGAACGAGGACGGCGCCAGCGCCCTCATCGTTCGCCGTGATGGCACGATTGATGCCGACGGTTCATCGGACAACCCAATTATCTTCACCAGTACGCAGGACGACCTAGAGGATGACGGCGATCTGGGTCCGACGGATCGAGCCCTCTGGGGCGGCGTCATTCTGCTCGGGAACGCCCCGATCAGTGAGCCGCAGTCCGTGC
>PXTG01000087.1 GCA_003023365.1 Bacteroidetes bacterium QH_7_62_13
TACGCGACGATAATGGCGTACCCGACGGGAGACCATAGTAACGTCAAGCACTTCTCAAATCCGAATGTGTCGTACGACGACCAGTCTACCGGCACGAGCAGCCGATATAATGCCGATGCCCTGGAAACTACCTACTCGACGATAAAAGACTTCCGCGTGTCGAATGACCTCCGGGCTCGTTTTTCCGTTTCGGGAGGTCCTCGAGACAATGAACGAACGTTCAGTGCGAATCCGTGCGGGGGAAGTGGAACCTACAATTACACATGGTACATTAGCTACAACGGCCCTGGTGACTACGGGGGAGCAGTTAGTTCCCAAAAGAGTTTTACGAAACCATTCCCCGAGGGTACTCACTATGTGAAATTGGTGGTCAACACAGGCTCGCAGACCGACACGGCCATCCGGTCGTTCTACGTCAGCGGGGAGTGTGATGGGAGGAAGCCCTGCATTAAAACGGCCGACTCAACGACAGAAGAGGCCGACGGTGGATCCCCATCAGCGAAACAGATGAGAGAGAAACCGAGCCCGACTCAAGTGACCCTGCATGCACCCAGACCGAACCCCGTTTCCTCGTCATCCCGGATCGCATTTGATTTGCCAGAACAGATGGACGTTACGCTCACGGTGTACGACCTGATGGGCCGACAGGTGGCCACCCTGGCCCGGGGGACCGAGAGTGCCGGGACGCACCGGGCGCGCCTGGGGGGCGCGTCGCTGCCAAGCGGCACGTACGTCGTGCGTTTGCGGGCCGGTGAGACACAGAAGAGTCGCCGGATCACAGTGATAAAGTAAATTCTCTTCGTTCTTCTGAGCTGGCGGTCCGGAGAGGCCAGCCGGCCCGCTCTTTTTTTCTCACAACGCTCAGCGTAGAGATGAAAGATGCGTTGCTCGGCCTGCTCGTAGCGGGCCTTACCGGTTTGCTCCTGCTCGGTAGCTGCGGCCTAATGGGCAGTGGCGAGGAAGAAAAGGCAAACGCCGACAGCACTTACTTCCGGGTTACGCTCAATGGTGAGGAAACCTGGGACGCATCGGGGACCGCAGGCTTCTCTCGAATTATGGGGTTAGATTGGCTTCAAGTTAGAGGAGGAGTCGACGATGAAGGTGATGAGTTGTACTGGGAAGGCTTGGGGTTGTCTGTAGCATATGACGGAGAAGGCGAATATTCCCTCGCCCGAGTTTTGCGTGATTCGACACAGAAACTCACCTCGGGCGCTTCCTACGCAGAGTGGAACGGCGATGTCCCTATTGCTGAGTACTACTCAATGGACGACACGGTTGACAACCAGTTAACGATCACCAACTACGATTCAGCAAGGGGCATCATAGAGGGCACCTTCCGCACGACCGTCGTTGTCGACAGTGCAGACCGGGAGTCCGAACCGGGCGAGCGTTCCCGCCGTCGCCCCGACACGCTCCGGTTTACCGACGGAGAGTTCCGGGTGGAGGTCGAGGATCGCCGCGACGAGTAGTCCGTCCTTTCGGTCCCTGTTCTGATGGGCCGCCAAGTCGCTACGCTGGTTAATGGTTCCTTTAGTGCAGGAACACATCTAGCACGGCTGGACGGTGCGTCTTTTCTAAGCAGTACATACCTTGTGCGCCTACAGACCGACAAGGTGGAGAAAACCCGTCGAATCACTGTGGTTAAGTGACATCCCTCTTCTCTCTCGAAGGGCCGCCCAGCACGATTGATTCCTAGGCGGCCCTTACTTTTTCAATATGACCGGCTTAGAGATGAAAGATGTTTTGCTTGGCATGACCGCTGTAGGGCTAACCGGTCTGCTTCTACTCGGAAGTTGCGACCTCCTAAATGAGAAAAGAGAGGTCAATGAGCAAGAATCTGACAGCACGTACTTCCGAGCAACCCTAAACGACCAAGAGGAATGGAGCGCCGACCCCCGTGGGGTCTTCGTCGACAATGGAGGGAAATTCGATCACATGCTTTCTATTTCTGGTGACACCATACATCAGAATAGTTTTCCTTACACTGAAAATTTAATAATTTTCGTTAATTATCATGGGAAAGGGAAGTACAATATTTCAGGTAAAAAATTCATTGTAAATGGTAGTCCACTAATAACGGGAAGTTCCTACGCTGAACTGGATGGTGATGTTCTCATTTCCGAATATCATCCCATCGACGACACAACGGCCAACCAGATGACAGTCACGACTTACGACTCCACGACTGGAACTGTAGGGGGAACGTTTCGAACCACGGTCGTAGTCGACAGTGCCGACCGGGAGTCCGAACCGGGCGAGCCCCCTCGCCGCCGACCCGACACGCTCCGATTTACCAATGGCAAGTTCCGTGTGAAAGTCGAGGACCAACGCTGAATACGCTCCCTCTCCCAAACCCCCACGCCCTCATCGATACCGGCTCAGCGGGTCGTCGTCATCGTCGTCGAAGTCGCCCTCGTCGAAGTCGTCGTCCGGCATGCCGCCGTCCCCGAGGGACGAAAGCATCGAGCCCATGATGTCGTCGTAGGTTTGCGCGCCGTCGGCAATCTCCTTGCCGAGGAGCGAGTTTTGGTGAAGGGCCTCCAGGACAAACTCCATGGTTGCGAGCCGTTCCCCGTCCGAGTCGGGCGAGGTATGCTCCTCCACCAGCGCCCCCAGGCCGTCGATCTGCTGTAGCGCGTCGGCGTAGGCGTCGTGGGACATGTCCTGCTCCAGGTCCAGCGCCTGACCGGAGGAAAACCAGTCGAGCACGTCCTGGTAGGCGGGGCGGCCCTCTTCCTTGTCGTCGGGATCGGGGAAGTAGCGGGGGAAGAGGGTGCCGATGGCCTGCCCAATCATTGAGAGTGCCACGTTCATAGCGCCTTCCTGCTCGCCTTCGTACACGAGCTCGACCTTGCCGGTGATGGCGGGGGCCACGTGCATGAGGTCGCTGATGCGCACCGTGGTTTCGGTCTCCCCGTTGAGCAGCGCGCGGCGCTCGGCGGCCGAAAGCAGTGCCTCCATGGCGGCCCGCGTCACGCGCACCGAGACGCCGGAGGTCTGGTCGATGTACTCGCTCTCGCGGGCCTCAAAGGCGATCTGCTCGATAATCTCACGGAAGAAATACGGCACATGCACGTCCACGGTGGCCTCGCCGTTCTCGGCGCGGTCGGTCCAGGCCTCCTGCTTCGTGATGGCCATGCCCGTGTCCAGCGTCTTCGGGTAGTGCGTGATAATCTGGCTGTCGATCCGGTCCTTGAGCGGCGTCACGAGGTTGCCCCGACTCGTGTAGTCTTCGGGGTTGGCCGAGTAGACCATCATCACGTCGAGCGGGAAGCGCACGTTGAACCCGCGGATTTGGATGTCCTGCTCCTCCATGATATTGAACAGCCCCACCTGAATGCGTGGCTGCAGATCCGGAAGTTCGTTGATGGCGAAGATGCCCCGATTCGTGCGCGGAATAATGCCGAAGTGAATGACCTCCTCGTCGGCGTACGTCAGGCGCTTGTTGGCGGCCTTGATGGGGTCGATGTCGCCGATGAGGTCGGCGATCGTGGTATCGGGGGTCGCCAGCTTCTCGCCGTAGCGGTCGTCCCGCGGCACCCATTCGATGGGGGTGTCATCCCCCTCTTCGTCCACGCGCTCTCGGGCCTGCTTGGTGATGGGGTTGAACGGGTCCTCGTTCAACGGCGAGTCGGCGATGGCGGGGACGTGGTCGTCCAGGAGTCGGGGCAGCATGCGAATCATCCGACTCTTGGCCTGGCCACGAAGGCCGAGAAGAATGAGGTCGTGCTTGGCGAGAATGGCGTTCTGGAGCTGCGGGATCACTGTCTGGTCGTATCCCAGAATGCCGGGAAAGATGTCCTCGTCCGCTCGAAGGTGCTCAATCAGATTGGCCCGCATCTCGTCCTTCACGGAGCGGATCTGATAATCGGACTCCTTGAGTTCACCGAGTGTGGAGAGATCAGTCGGGGCAGACATACGGAGAGAAGGTTCGTGCACGGAGCGGTTTGGGGAGGAGACGATCCGCACGTTTGGACGTGCGAACGTTCAAAGCGCGACTCCCCCCTTGCCTGTTCCTGCAAGAGAAAAATCGTAGCGGCTCTTTCTCCTTCCCCGTTTCGCCTCAGTCCACTCGGGTTAGTTCCGCTTCCTTCACCGCCAACCGCCATCTGGCGCGGCCGCCTCGGGGGTCGCGACTCGTCATCGATAGGCGCCCGCGGCTCCTCCACGTCAGATCGTCGAAGCCGGGACGGAACGAGGAGGGGGTGGGCGAGGCGCTGTCGTCGAGGGCCGTGAAAAGATCGGCTCCCGTGAGGGAGAGTATCTTCGTCGGCGGGGTGGCCCGATCAACCGAAAGTCTGTCCCCGTGGGACCGAGCCGTGTGTAAACGGTAGGCGACGTAGCGTCCCCGGGGGGACCATCGAAATGTGTCGATGCTGCCTCGATTTGTGTCGTCCGCGAGTGTCACCTCCCCGGACGCTACGTCCAGAAACCCAACGAACGACAGGGTGGCCGCCGCCGCGTAATCGCTCACCGAGAACGCGAGGACGTCACCCTGAGGAGACAAGGCCGCCCCTCGGTCGAACTGACGAAAGTCATCAAAATCCACCGCTCGGATCTCGCCGAAGGAGGGGCGGTCCGTGAAGATCGTATCCCAGTGGGCCGTCGTCCACTCGTTGAATGCGTCGATTGGATAGCGGACCACGGTCGATCCGGTATGGTCAACCACCCGGAGCACGCGTCCTTCATTTGTGCGTTCTACACGTCGGTCGGGAGGGGAACCCTCCCCGAAGGTTGATTCGGAGAACGTATCGCCCGGAGCGCCCCCGATCATCCACCAGCCGAGGGCGACCCCCGCAAGGCCCACGACGAGGACCAGAAGGAGCTTTTGCCTTATCGGAGTAATCATGTACCGGAGGATCGATTCGGAATTGAGTGAGGATGTCCGCTCGCCATCCTGTGAGAGGATTGTGAAAATGAAGTTCTGCGGGCCGGCAATTGCAACGGGCCGTCCCCGACGCGTTCGTTCAATTGTCTCCTCCGTTCAGTGTTGATCCCCCGTCATGAAACGTTGCCTTCTCTCACTACTGATGGTCGTGGGCGTTCTCATCCTCGTGGTCGGCATATCGACGCCCTCCGCCATGGCACAACGTAGCTCCGGGGCCGCTGGTCTCGGCGGGCAACTTGGCGATCCCTCGGGCGTCACCGTCAAACGCTACAACGCCGGGGCTCCGTCGTACGATCTCCTCGGGGCCTGGAGCAGCGTGGAGGACTTCTTTTTTCTGAATGGTCACGCCCCTGTTCGAGGAGTCCATTTTCCGCCGAGAATGTCGATCAGCCACTCGAATGGTTCGTTGGCCCCGGGGGCTTCGTCGGGACGTTGAGAACGCCCGTGCATCTTCATCGACCAGAGGGTTGCCACCGGAACCGTTTGATCTTCGGCTCGGGCGAGCGTACGGCGACGGCAAAGCGGTACCCGGCCTGGGTCCGTCGGGCGTCAAGGTCTACGGGATAGAAGTCCCGCTTTCCGGCTTCGTGGCGTTCAACGAGGCGCCGGAGCAGGCGTCCGCCGCGGTCGTAGGCGTCGATCTGCACCCATCCCGGACGCAGGTTCAGGACAAACAGCGTGTCCCCGACCGGCGCAGCGGAGGCACTGAGCAACGGCGGTTTTTCCACGTCGTCCCGGGCATAGGCGTAGCTCCGTTCCAGCATCGGCGAGTCGAACCCGACGAGCGACAGGCTGTCGGGCGGGGTCGCCGACGAAAAATCGGCCGGTAGGCGGCGCACGACAGGGCGAAACCCGGAGAGACTCAGTAGGCTGTCGCCCCAGGTGCGCAGAAAGCCGGCGTGCCGCCAGTAGGTGCCGCCCAGTTCGATCTTGGCGGCCTGTTGGCCCGTCTCGTCGAGCCGGAGGAGGGAGGCTCCTGTATTCTGCCCCACGATTTTTGCGTAGAGGTTGTTGTGGGCGGCCAGCATGTAGACGAGCGTCTCGGGAGCGGGCCGATCGATCGCAACGGCCCGTTCCGGTTGGGGTCCGTCGCCCGTTACGAAGTCGACCCGGTCGGTCTCGGCGCTGAAGACGACGAGGGTATCGCCCCGGCTCCCGATGAGGTACGGAACAGCGAAGACCGAATCGGTTTGCTCGCGCCGGAAGGACCCGTCGCGACCAAAGTAGAAGAGGCTGTTTCGCTTCGCGTCGCTTGCGACGACGCCACCATCCTCCAGAAAGCGAACGGTGCGCGGATAGGCGAGGGGATGGTTTTTGGAACCGGTGAGGGCTGCTTCCGACTCGAGGGTGTCCACGGGGGTCTGCGCGGCAACGGTCCGGGAGAGAGAGTCGGAGGGGAAAAGCGCCTCGTTGGCCTCCCGGCGGCAGCTGTAGGGAAGGCAGCCGGTGAAGAGCAGAAGGCCAAGCAAGCCAAACAGGATACTGCGTCGGAGCGCAACTCGGATTTGGCGGGGGGGAAGGGAGGAAGACATCGCGACAACAAAATCTTCGGGCCTGAAGAAGACTACTGGTTGTCTCGTCGCCCGATGGGCAATTCGAGTTCTTTCGTTTCTCCGTTCCGGACGACCTGAACCCGAACGGTGTCACCTGGCCGGTAGTCGTGTGTGCGAGCGACGTGGTCTTCTCGCGTCTCGATTGGCGTTTCCTCAATCTCGACGATCACGTCGTACACCCTGAGGCCGGAGCCGGCCGCCGGGGACCGGGGATCCAAGTCGTGGAGGACGAGAACGCCTGTGCCACGCGTCCGGTCGAGCGCTTCGACAATTCGGGGCGTCACTGAGACCGTCACGAGGCTCGTGTAGTATGGTAGGAGCGATCTACAGCGCCCCGCTCCTGAAGCTCGGACCCGGTGCGTGCGGCCCGGTCCACCGGAGCGGCGAAACCGAGCCCAACCGATCCCCCGGTCTCGCTGTAGAGGGCGGTATCGATCCCGACCACATCGCCCGCGGCGGAGAAGCGGCTTCCTGGGCCCGAAGTCCGGCGGGCGCTAGCAGAAGAAAACTGACGACCGACAGAAAGAGACCGCGAGGGGGCATGCGGTGCAGAACGAAAGATCCGGAGGTCGAGTGACGGTCGAGGTTGAACGGGTGGCGGCGGAAACGTTTCGGCGTTCCCCCACCGGACGCCCGTTCCTTCCGGTGGGCTCATGCAGTCCGCAACGCAGGAATGGGATTCGTCGAACCACACGGATCGAGAATCCGGCGTACGCTTCTACAGTGGAGCGGACGGCTGCTGTCGTTCCAACCGTGGATCGTTGGTTGGCTCGACTCGTTCGCTCGACTGAATCCTCCCCCGCGTCTGTATTGTTTCGGTTCCCGCCCTCTGGGCACGCACCCCCCTCAATAAGATGCACGCACCATGGCCGATCGTGCCTCCGTGTCCTGGCCCAGCCGTTTCGAATGGGGGGTGATTCTCCTCTTCTGGATGACGTTCGCCCTCCTTGGAATTGGGCAACAGGGATTTGGGGACGAGGCCGCAAATTTCAACTGGTCGAGGGCCGCCGCTATCATCTTCGAGTATGGATTCTGGGCCCTCATTACACCGGTTGTCTTTCGGCTTGTGGCGGCGTTCCCGGTGGTCGAAGGGGTCCCGAGAAGTCAACTGACGGCCATCCGCAACGTCATCCTCCATGTGGGGGTTGTCTTCGCCGTTGCCATTACCGTCGACGTCAGCGAAGAATTGCTGATCGAACCTCTAGTCGCCGGGGCTGACCGCTCGGTTGGTATCCTGAAGCGGATCCGAAACTTTTGGTTTCTCGGCGAGCTGCTCATCTATCTGGTCGTGTTGATGGCTGGCTTCGCTCGTACGTACTATCTCCAAAAGAAAGAGCGGCAGGAAGAGGCGGAGCGGTTGGAGCGGCGGACCCAATCCCTCGAAGCCCAGCTTACGGAGGCGCGCCTGGAGGCCCTCCGCATGCAGCTCAACCCCCACTTTTTGTTCAATACACTGCACGCGGTGAGTACCCTCGTGGATCGCGATCCGTCCGGGGTGCGACGCATGATTGCCCGCCTGAGCGAGCTGCTTCGTCATGTGCTCGACGAAGAGGCGCCGCAGGAAGTCCCTCTGTCCGAAGAACTCGACTTCCTTGAAGATTACCTTGAGATCCAGTCCATTCGGTTCCAGGGGGATCTGGACATCCAGATTGACGTGCCGCCCGACCTCCGCGAGGCTCAGGTGCCGAATCTCATCCTCCAGCCGGTGGTGGAGAACGCGATCAAGCACGGAGCGAGCCAGGTGCGGGGCGTCGGGCGCATCGACATTGCGGGACGACGGGAGGGGGACCGCCTCATCCTCACGGTGGAGGACAACGGGCCGGGACTGTCCTCCCCCCAAGAGGACGGCCTGGGACTGCGAAACGTTCGGGCACGCATGGAGGCCCTCTATGGGGAGGAGCAGGCCCTCCGACTGACGTCGGCCCCGGACGAGGGCACTCGGGCCATCCTCGAGCTTCCCTACCATACGGGAGCGGCCCTCTACACCGCTGAGCGCGACGGCACGCTCGCCACCGCTCTCGCCTCGTCCCCCAAATAGATTCCCGAACCGATTCTCACGTTGACTCATGGCTCCCTCCGACGCGTCAATCCGTGCTCTGGTCGTGGACGACGAACCTCTGGCCCGCGAGCGGTTGCGGGGGCTGCTCGATGATCGGTCGAGCGTTTCCCTCGTGGCGGAGGCCGAGGATGGACAGGAAGCCGTCGACGCCCTTCGTGGGCAGGACCCCGACCTCGTCTTTCTCGACGTGCAGATGCCCGGCATGAGCGGCATTGACGTGGTTGAGGAGATGGGTCCCGAGGCAATGCCCGTCACCGTCTTCGTAACGGCCTACGATCAGTATGCCATCAAGGCCTTCGACCTGGCGGCCGTCGATTATTTGCTCAAACCCTTCGACGACGAGCGGTTCGAGCAGGCGCTGGAGCGAGCGCGCGAGCAGATCGTGAGTCAGGACGCGAACGCCTTATCGCATCGGCTACTCCGGATGTTGAAGGAGCAGGACCCGTCCCTCCTCGACCAGGTCGACACCGAGTCGGACGAGGCGTACCTGGAGCGCATTGCGGTACAGGGGCGGGGCAAGGCCCGCATCGTCTCCGTCGACGATGTGACCCACATCACGGCCGACGGCTCGTACGCTGAGGTGCACACCGAGGACGATACGCATGTCATCCGCGAGCGGATGAAAACGCTGGCGGCCCGGCTCGACCCGAGTGAGTTCGTCCGGGTGCACCGGTCGGCCATCGTCCGGCTCGACGAGGTTGAACTCATCCTGCGAAGTGGTGGAGGGGACTACGCCGTGCGGCTGCAGAGCGGCACAACGCTCAGTGTGAGCCGTGGGCGCATCGAAGAGCTACAGGATCGTCTCGGGGTGGACGTGGTGCAGCGAGACGATCGTTCCGGCTAGCTGCGAGTCACACGGGGACGCCCCCACCGTCCGCCTTGGGCTTTTTCCCAAAAAAAGCACAGGAGTGTGGGAGGGCGGGTGTGTGGGAGCGTGGGGGAGCGGGTGTGGGAGCGTGGGGGGGTGAAAATAGAGCGCGGGTGTGTGGCCGAAGAGGGAGCGCCCGTCCGGTCGCACTCCTTCCCTTCCCACACTCTCTACACCCGCGCTCTCTACACCCGTGCTCTCTGCACCCACGCCCTCCACACCCACACCCTCCACTCCCGTACTCAACGTGCCGCTCACCCTCGGCTCCCGTGCTGTTGGAGGATGCGCTCGGCCTGCTCCTGTACGTCGGGGCGCTCGCGCAGGGTGCGAATGGTGTCCTGGGCGTGGTGGTAGGCCTCAAGGTGGTCGACGATGCGCTCGGGGTAGTCGGTCCCGACAACGCACCCGGCAGCCTGTTGCTCGATCGGCGACATGCGCCAGGGTTCGTGCACGTACTCGGTGGTCTCCAGGCGAGCGAGCTCGGGCACCCATCGGCGAATAAAGGAGCCGTCCGGATCCTGCTCCTTGCCCTGTTTGACGGGATTGTAAATACGAATTTGGTTGATGCCCGTCGTGCCCGACTGCATCTGGACCTGTGGGTAGTGAATGCCGGGCACGTAGTCGGCCATGAGCCCGCCGTAGGTGGGGGCGAAGCGGCGCCAGTCGAGCCAACAGTCGTACGCGGCGAAGGAGCAGAGCATCGCCCGCATCCGAAAGTTGAGCCAGCCGGTCGTGCGCAAACAGCGCATGCAGGCGTCGACCATCGGAAAGCCGGTGTGGCCGGTGAGCCAGGCCTCGTACAATTCGGAATCCCAGTCGTCGGCCCGCAGGGCATCGAAGGCCGGGATGTAGCTTTCCGTCTCAATCCGAGGGGCGTCCTCCAGCTTTTGCGTGAAGTGGCTGTGCCAGTGCAGGCGACTGTCGAAGCTACTGAGGGCCTTCCGCCGGTCGTCGGCGGCCGCGCCTCGCTGCCCCTGAAGTTCGTCCCGGCGCCGACGCAGTTCGTAGACCATCCGCCGCAGACTGATGGTGCCGTAGGCGAGGTGCACCGACATCCGCGAGCATTCCGTGGTAGCAGGACCCGGCTTCGACATGGCGCGGCGGTAGGTCCGGCCCCGGTCGTAGAGAAACGAGTCGAGGGTTCGGTGGGCTTCCGCCTCCCCAATTTGCTGAAGAGCGGCGGTGGATGGGCGAAGGCCGAGGTCGGCATGAGTCGGCATCGGACCCGGATCGATCTCCGGGACGGGCGCCAGGGCCTCGGGGGGATGCACGAGCGGTCGGTCCATGTACGCCTCCCACCGGTCGGACCAGTGATCGCGATCATGCGGCCCGCGAATGACCCCGCGGCTCGGGACCTCCATGAAGGGAATATCTTGGGCGTCGGCCCAGGCCCGGACGCGCCGGTCACGGGCAAAGGTGCGTTCATTGCCGGTCTCCTCGTGGGCCCAGAGCCGGAGCGGGCCAACCGCCTCGTGCAAGGTCTCAAGGACCCCCGGCATCTCTCCGCAGCGTACCACCAGCGGCTGCCCGCGCTTCGCCAACCGGGCGCGGAGCTCGATCAACGCCTCGCGGATGAGGGTCCACTGTCGGGGGCGGAAATCGTCGCCCGCCGCGATGGAGGGCTCCGCCACGTAGAGCGGCAGCACCGGCCCCCGCTCGGCCGCCTCGGCCAGCGGGCGATGGTCGTCGACGCGCAGGTCCCGCTTATACCAGACAACGTGAACGGAGTCGGGCATCGGAGGAGGGGGAGGGCGTGGGACAGTTACGCGTATCCGGTACCGCCGCGGGGCCTCGTCCGATTCGACCACCAGAGATTGTTACGGCCTCAGGATAGGTTGGTATTCAGTCCTTCTCTGGAGAGGCCGCCTCGTCCAGCGTGCTTTCCCACCACGGTGCCGCCGCGTCGTCGCTGGGCAGCAGGTGGCGCAGGGGAGCCGGTTGCAGGTCCACATCGGCGAGGGCCGCCTGCTCGGCGGGCACCCAGCCAAACGTGAGGTAGCCTTCACGGGCGGTGGGAGCGACATCCGCGGAGAGCGTCGGGACGTCGACGGCGAAGCAGTGGTTGAGTTCGTACTGACAATTTCCGTCGCGCCACCACCGGTGTTCGACCGTGCCTCGGTAGTGGCTGACGTGAGCCGTTACCCCCAGCTCTTCCTGTAGCTCGCGACGGAGGCATCCGGCCAGCCCTTCTCCCTCCTCCACGTGCCCGCCGGGCAGGAAGACGTGAGGTTGGCCCTGGGCCCGGACGAGGAGAATATGCCCGGCGTCGCGAATGATGGCACGAGCGAGCAGGTGGGTCGTCGACATCTGAGAAGCACTGCGTTGAGACTGGAAAGAACAGGCAAGATGGCTGATTTCGTCAGGAGGCGGAATCGGCTTCCGAATCCGGGCCGAGTGAGAACGTGTCGTCGGCCAGAGGGTGGAGGGCCTCGGTCAAATGGCTGGCGATAACGGCCAGTCCCCCGCCGGCGACGAAATGTTCGATCCGGTCCACGGTTGCGTCCACCGTAGCGGTGTCGAGGCTGCGGAGCGGTTCATCCATCAGGAGCACGTTCGGCTCGGCCACGAGGCCGGCGGCAACCTGAGTTTTCTGGGTCATGCCACTCGAATAGGTGCCGATGAGGTTGGTGCGCCGCTCGTCGAGTTGGAGATGGTCGAGCAGCGCGTCGATGCGGGCAGACGCGTCGTCGGTCCACTGGTTGCGGCTCCGCAGAATCCATTCCAGCAACTCGACGGCCGTGAGGTGCTCGGGCAACTGCGTACCGGCGTGGACGATCCCCACCTGCCGGAGGTATCGGTACGGCCGGTCGTGTATGTTGAGGTCCCCGTACCGGACAGTGCCGGTGGTCGGATAGGCCAGTACCGACAGGAGGCGCAGGAGCGTTGTCTTGCCGGCCCCGTTCGGCCCCACCAGGAGGGTAAGGGTGCCCGGTTCGAAGGTGCGGGACAGGTCGTCGAGCACGGCGGGACCGTCGCCGTAGCGTTTCGTGACGTCGTCGAGAATGAGGGAAGTAGTCATGGCGGTCGGTAGCGGGAGCGGAGCGGCAGGTCGGCGGTGAAAAAGGGGCTCGCGGTCGAAAGAGCTAGGCGGACGCCCAGCGGGCCCGGCCCTCGTGGACGAGGGTGACCACGGTGGCGGCCCCGAGGGCGAGACCCGCATGCACGGCGGTCCAGGTGAAGACCCAGGGTGCGCCGTATGCATCCCCAAAGAGGGCCACGAGCCCCAGGCTCGCCGCGTGTGCCCCGAGCCAGCGAAGATTCACGAAGGTGCGGGTGATGATCCAGTTGAGCGTTGACTGGTGGATACGCTGGAAGGAGAGAGGGGCGGCGGCGTCGCTCGTGAGAAGCCCACAGGCGGCAGCCTGTGCCGTAAGGACGACGCCCAGGTAGCCCGCGACGACCGTGGACGATACGCCCCGTACGCACAGGAGCCACAGCCCCCCGTGTGCGAGGGCCACCAGCCGTCCCAAAGGCAGGCGTCGGTCGAGTTGTCGGAGGCCGGCCCAGGTGGCCGGGCGCCAGCGGGGGAGGACCCAGTAGAGGGCATCGTACGGAAGGGGATCGCGCCCCGTGGCGTGCAGCGCACCCCCGCCCATGACTTCGTCGTAGAACGCTGTGGTATGGTAGAAGTGGCGGTCGTAGGCCGCCCGTTCCTGCCAGAGCCGATGGCCGGCCCAGCCGAGCAGGAGGACGCCCGGCGCCCATCCGGCCCCCGTTGGTCCCATTTGAACCCCCGCGGCGGTGAGAAGGACCGCGGTGAGCCCCACGAGGAAGCAGCGGGTCGTAGCGAAGAGGGCGGGCACCAGGCCGCGCGGCAGGCTCACGCCCTGCCCCCGTTCCTCTACGGCGTCGTGGTACCATTGTCCGGCCCGGCCCTCTTGCCAGGCCTGCGACCGGGGGCCGAGCGTTGCGAAGTGCACGAAGCTGTCCCCCGCCGTACCCAGCACGAGCAGGAGGGCCTGCCCCAGCGCCGCCGTCTTGGCACCCAGGTGGCGGAGCGGGGCCGTGGGGTCCGCGTACGCCAGCAACGCGGCGGGAAGGACGACGAGTCCCACGAGTGGGACCAGCCGCCCAACCTGGTACCGAAGCAGGCGGCGTGGCGGCCAGTTGAGGAGTTGAAGCAGCGGTGCGTTGGCGTCGGGAAGCAACACGTTGGGCGGGGCCACCGCGAACAGGCCCGCGCCGGCGAGGGCCCACAGGCGCAGCCCGGCGGCCCGCGACGCAACGTCCGCCCCCTCGACGAGCAGAATGGCGACTCCGCACAGAAGGAGAAGGAGGCCGCCGAATGCCAGTTGTCGCGGCAGAGAGGAGGGAGGAAGGGGACTCGAACGACGCACAGAAGAAGTCACGACGAGAAAAGCCAGTAAACACACGCACAGTTTTCGGGCCCACCCCTGACAACTCCGACAGGACGAGTCCGAGAAGAGGGTACAACCCGCACCCGAAATATAGAGCGTCGTCCAACCCGATGTCCACGCAACGACGGGAAGATTACAGCAAACGTGCGTCGGGCCGAATGAGGGGCGCCGGATTCCCAGTCAGCCCATGGGAACGAACCCTGGTTTTTGCAGAAAACCTCTCGTTCGATGCGTGTGTTAGAAAAAACTACGTCCATTCAACCTTCCGTATCGCCACGCGTCTCATGTCTCGCTCACTGTCCGACCCACTCGCCGAGCGCCTGTTGCGTTCGTTCCCGCCCGACCGTGCATACACCCGAACGGACTGGGCCGACGACGCGATGCCGGATCCCGTAGCCCACTTTCTGAACCAGTTGCTGGATCACCATAGCCGTCGGGAGGCTCGCCGTCTTCGCCGGGCACGGACCAACTGGG
>PXTG01000088.1 GCA_003023365.1 Bacteroidetes bacterium QH_7_62_13
CAGGTGATGACCCTGAACGTGCCGCCCACGCTCGGGGCGGACTCCCCCGGATCCCTCGCCGCGCTCGTCGGGACCAAGGAACCGAACCTGCTGGCGTTTCAGGAATCCCGATTCTGGACTGGTGATCCCGCTTCTTCCCCGTCGTTGACGCGCGTCTCTCTTTCCCTCCGCCCGCTTCTCAGCGACTCGGTCGGGTACGCGCCCCCTCGCCAACTGCCGGCCAATACAGAAATTCAGCAACCGGTGTTGGGACGACCCGTCCCCGAATCGCTCAGTGTACACCCGCTGCCCCCGCGGGGCAAAACGGACGCTCGTTCCCGGTACACCCGCACCCAGCTCACCTGGCGTGGACGGCCGGCCGCCCTGTACAACGTCCACCTGCACACCGTCGGGGCCGCCCGTCCGCGGGAGGTCACGAGGGGACAGGTGTTTTCGCTCTCGCGTTGGCGAACATTTTTCCAAACGTACCGGGAAGGGGCGTTGCGGCGTGCCCAGCAGGCCCGCCTCATTCGTCGAGCCATCGAGCGTGAGGATCGACCCGTGATTGTCGTGGGGGATTTCAATAGTACCCCCCACCAATGGGCATACCGTCATATTGCTCGTGGGCTACAGAGCGCCGCGGGCCGACGCATTCAGGGATGGGCGGCCACGTTCCCGGCTGGGCGTCCCCTGGTGCACATCGACCACGTTCTGGCAAGTCCCGACTGGCGAATTGTGGCGGCCGAAATTCCGGGGCCAAAGGACGGACGGGCAATTTCGGATCATCGCCCCGTCTTCGCTCGGCTCCGGTGGAAGACCGACAGCCATCAGTGAGTTCCCCTGGATCGGGTCGACGGTCTCGAATCGTACGGGCAGGCGCCTCCCGCTCTCATTGCATCTCCTACCCACTGGTGAATCCCGGGAGTGCCTCTCTGTGGGGTCAAACTACTCGGAAGGGAGATTTGTGTCTGCCAGGGAGAGATCCTCCTGGAGACTGGAATGGCGGATGTCCTCCCCCTCAATGAGGAAGACGACGCCCTTGGCAATGTTGGTCGAGTGATCGGAGATGCGTTCCACGGCTTTGCTGGCGGTGATGAGGTGAGCCGCCACTTCGGCACATTCGGGATGCTGCTGGATGTAGTCGACGAGCGCCTCAAAATTTTCGCGGTGCAGTCGATCCACCTCGTCGTCCAGGTCGGGAATGCGACGGGCCAGCTCGGCGTCCTGATCAAGGAACGCCCGCTTCGCTTCGTCGAGCATGCGGCGGGCCGTCTCGGTCATCTCCCGCAGTTGCAGGGGCTCAAGGATGTCGGGGGCCTCCGTCACGTACTTGGCGTTGCGGGCCAGGTTGCGGCAGTGGTCCCCAATCCGTTCGAGATCGGTGTTGATCTTCTCGACGGTCAGAAGCGTACGGAGATCCCCGGCGACGGGCTGGTGGCGGGCCAGGATGCGCTCGCAGTATTTGTCCACCTCCAGTTCCAGGGCGTCCACCTCTCGGTCGCGCTCAACGACGCGCTCGGCCCGGTCCACGTCGTGGTCCAGGAGGGCCTCCACGGCGTCGGTGAACTGCTCGGCCACGATGGTGGCCATGTCAAGAAGGCGGCTGCGAAGTTCGGCGAGCTCGCGGGTGAGACGGGTGGGCATAGGCAGCTCCCGAGAAACAGGTAGGATAGAATCGAGACGTGTACGCCTACGCCCCCTGTAAGGGATTGTGCCGAGGAACCCTGTGCGAGGGTGGGTGTCTCTCGGATCTCCCGTCCGGCCCCCTTCCACGGGGAACTACGAACGGGATCGGGGCGGACGTCCCTCCGTCCACACGGCCCGCAGCGTGTCGAGGTAGCTCTCGGCCACCGCCGCCCACCCGAACGTCTGTTCTGTGTGGTCGATGGCCCGTTGGGCGGCGGCGTCCAGCGCATCGGGCGCTCCTCGATACTGGGTGATGGCCGTTGCGAAGGCATCTGGATCCTCGGGGGGAACGAGATGGCCGTTCACGCCGTCGGTGATGACGTCCTGAATGCCTTCGAGCCGGGACGCGATGGCGGGGGTGCCGCACTGTCCCGCCTCCAAGAGCACGATGCCGAAGCCCTCCATGTCGTTTTCGACCGGTACGTTCGGCATTACGAAGAGGTCGCTTCCGCGGTAGAGGCGGGCGAGGTTTTCGTTCGAGATGCGGCCGAGGACGCGCACCCGGTCGTGCAGGCCGTGCCGGTCTACGGTGTCGCGGATGGCCGAAAGCTGAGGGCCGTCGCCCGCGATCCAGTAGTGTACGTCGTCGGGCAGTCGCGGCACAACGGTGTCGACGAACCAGGCAGTGCCCTTGCGCTTCACTTGTCGCCCCACGCTGCAGAGCAGTAGGCCGTCGGGAGGCGGTGAGGGCGGGACGGCACCGAGGCCATCTTCAAGGGCGGTTCGGGCCTCGGACCGGTTCTTTGGGGATTGAAAACGGTCCACGTCGATGCCGTTGGGCACGACGCAGAGCTGATCGGGCGTCGCGCCTCGGTCGAGGCAGGCCTGCCCGGTGGATCGGCTCACCGGTAGAACGGCGTCGAGCGCGGCGAACACCTTCGGCACGAACCACTGGTACGGCGGAACGGGCTTGGTAACGTCCAGGCCGTGCACGATGGCGGCCGTACGCACACCGTTTCGGCGCAGCAGGCCCCGCAGGGGAACGGCCAGCGCAGCGGTGACCATCGAGGAAAAAAGCACCACGTCCACCGAGTCGCGCCACGCCGCACGGGCGATGCGCCAGGCGGCCCCGGCCAGAAAGAAGGGCACTTTCACGTGCAGGGTGCGCCAGGGGCTCCGTAACAGATAGGAGTTGTAGGTAAGCGTCTCGGAGTGTGCGGCCTTCGCGTCGAGAGACTCGTGTAGCTTCAGGGCGACGCGTTGCATGCCCCCCACGTTTGCCATGAGACGCCCTTTCGGCGGCAGAGAGTGGGAGACGAAGAGCAGGTGCACGAGGCGGGCAGGGACCGAAAATAGAACGATCAGCGGGCCGAGGCACCGTCGGCGACCGGTGTTGGTTCCGACGACGGGCCGTGCCGCCCGAGCACCTCGTCGTAGTAGCCGTTCATCTTATCGAGGATGGTTGCCCACCCAAAATCCTGGGCCCGGTCGTGGGCGGCCGTGCGCATGCGATCGCGCAGCGAGGCGTCTTGAATGAGCTGGCGGGCTGCGTTGGTGAAGGCCGATACATCCCCCGGCGGACAGAGACGGCCCGTCACGCCGTCCTCCACGAGGTCGCGGCTGCCGGCGGCCCGGGCACAGACGGTTGGCAGGCCCGACGCCATGGCTTCAAGCGTCACGTTGCCGAAGGTCTCCGTGTCACTGGGAAATAAGAAGACGTCGGAGGAGGCATACGCTCGGGCGAGGTCGTCGCCTTCGAGGAACCCGGTGAACACTGTATTTGGGAGGCGGTCCTCCATCTCGTCGCGGGCTGGGCCGTCGCCCACCACCACGCTTCGATGCGGGATTCCTTGTTGCTCCAGCCGTTCGATCACGTCGGCGTAGACGTCGAGTCCCTTCTCCCGTACAAGCCGACTGACGAAGGACACGACGACCTCGTCGTCCCCGATGCCGTGCGCTCGGCGCCAGTCGGGGGAGCGATGGCTGGGGGAAAACCGGTCGGTGTTCACGCCGCGTTCCCACAGCCGCAGTCCCCCCGTAATACCGTGGCTGCGGAGCACGTCGGCCATGGCGGCGGACGGTACGTACACCTGTTCACACTGCTGGTAGAAGCGGCGCAGGTAGCTCCAGAGAGCCGATTCCAGCAGGTCGAGGTGGTAGTACTTCAGGTACGAGCTGAAGTGGGTGTGGTACGAGGCCACGACGGGCGTGTCCGCGGTTTGGCCCAGGGTTAGTGCGTGCCGACCCAGTAGGTCCGGCGTCGCAATGTGGAAGAGCGTGGGGTCGAATGCCTCTAGCTCCTCCCGGACGGACGGCGTAACCCCGAGCGCAAAGCGATACTCGGATCGTCCGGGCAGCGGCACCGACGGCACCGGCACGAGCGTCCCGGCGTGGTCGAGGGGCGGATCGTCCACGGTCGGCGCAAAGACACGGACGGCCGCGCCCTGCTGTTCAAGATGGTCGACTAGGCGGTTAAGGGTGAGCGACACCCCGTCGGCAATGTGGTTGTAGGCTCCCGTGAAGAGCGCAATGCGCTTCGGAGGAGGTGGGCCGTTCCCACCAGTCCGGGCAGAAGACGACCGACAAGAAGGCGCGGCAACATTCATCGTGGACCGTCCCAGTGAGAAATAGGAAAAAACTGGACGCAAGGATGGGGCTATCCTCTGCACCATCCAAAAAAGTGTCGCGGCGTGAGGACAAAGAGTAACAGAAACAAATGTGGGTTTTATGTTAATCAGGAAATAGTCATATCATTTTGGATTTTTGGTTGGATAGAGCCGACGGCCGGCATGACTCCTTTGGAGGGGCTTCAGGAATTGTGTAGTCGTCGTCCTCTGTCAGTTAAACGTCTCGTGTTTCCGGTTCCAGGTGCGCGTCGAGAGAAAAGGGAGGGAGAAGACCAGAAAGAATCTGCTGAGGTCGCCGCCCACGAAAACTGGTGTCAACCGGTTGAGCTTCGTTGGCCTCATCCGCATCTACCCGAGACGGTCGTCGAGATTACCGGGCACAGGCTGCAGGAGGTCCACTACCGGTAGCACGGGGACGATGGGCTGACGCTGATCGAGACCCTACTACGGTCCGGGTGGGGATCTGGCCCGGAGACGGATCTTCGGGGAGGGGGAGGCCGACGCCCGGTACTGGACGAGAAGAGAACCTGGATCGCCTTCGCGATTTGGCTCGCCGCTACGCCGGCACGACCTGGATCCCCACCATCTCACGGAGGACCGTGCGGGCGTCCTTCCCCCAACGTTCCGTCACGTCGGCCCCGAACAAGTCGGCCACGTGACGAACGAGGGAGGGACGGACCTCATCGACCGTAGTCGACCCCTCAGTCTCTTTAGCGAGCGACGTTACCCCTCGATCGTCGATGCCGCAGGGCACGATGTGATCGAAGTGGTCGAGGTTGGTCGTCACGTTGAAGGCAAACCCGTGCATCGTTACCCAGCGGCTGCAACGTACGCCCATCGCGCAGATCTTGCGCTCCAGCCCCCGGTCATCGGGACCGACCCACACGCCGGTGCGTCCGTCCACCCGGGTGCCCGTCACGTCGTACTCGGCGCAGGTGCGGATGATGAGTTCCTCGAGCGTACGCAGGTACCGACCGAGGTCGGTGAAGAATCGGTCGAGGTCGAAGAGGGGATACCCCACGAGCTGACCGGGGCCGTGGTACGTGATGTCCCCTCCTCGCCCGATGCGGTGGAAGGTCGCCCCCATCGCGTCGAGGGTATCGTCCGAGACCAGTAGATTATCGGCGTCACCGCTCTTTCCCAGCGTGTACACGGGCGGGTGCTCCAGCAGGAGCAACACGTGCGGCGGGCGACTCGGGGAGTCGGCACCGGAGCTGCGCTTGGCCGCAATAAGACGCTCCTGAATATTCTCCTGCAGGGTCCACGTCGGCTCGTAGGCCACACGACCGAGATGGCAGACGACCAGCGGTTCAGAGGCGGACATGGATCAACCAGTTGTAGTGGGGAGGCGGATCGGAATGGAAACTCTCCGCCGGCGGTAGATGTACCCCGGCCGCCACGATTTAGTTTTGGGAGAGACTCACATTCAGGTTGAAGGTCCCGTTGACGTTCGTGAATGACGTTTGTCGACCGGTCTGGACGTCGAGCTTTTCAAACTCAAGTTGGAAATCCGCCGTCACGCGGTTGCTTACGGTGTACGAGATCGTCGGGGACACTGTGGTACGGGTCTGCTCCGTCAGCACGTCGGCGCTGCTGCCCTCCAGGGCCTGCTGGGGGGAATAGGTGTCGAGATTTTGCTGGGCCTGGCCGAGAGCCTCGTTCAGCAGAAACTCGCGCTCGTTACTACTCGACCGAGTGAAGGAGACCGACAGCCGAATCCGGTTGTCAATGCGGGGGAGGAGGGGGAGGCGCAGGCCGCGTTTGCTGTACGAAAAACTGCCGGAGATCTCGCTTGTCTTCCGTTCGACGACGTTGGTCCCCACGAGGCGGATCTGGATTGTTCGCCGCCACTCCAAACTCGTATCGAAGTCCCAGGGCCACGTGACGTCCAGCCCGATGAGGGGCTGATACTGCTCCGAGATCCGGGCCGATCCGGGGGCGAACTCCGCTTCTCTGTAGTTGATAACCGCATCGCCCAGCGGTATTGTCTCCAGTTCTCCGGCCGTGGAGTTTGAGGTGAAGCTGGTTTCGTAGGTGGCGTTGTAGCTGTGATTGAGCGACACGCTCTCGGTGATATTTTTGAGAAGGGGCCAGTCCGAGAGCCCCGAGTAGCGAACGGTCCATCCCGGCAGGGGCAGCGGCACGAATCCGTTGCCGGCAATGGAGAGGGCGCCGAACAGATATCCGTTCCGAAAGTCTGTGGTCGTAGAAGTCGTGGTGAGGGGGGCGGCGCCTGCGCCCAGCGTATCGGCCTCGGTGCTGGCAGTCCGCAGCTTGTCGAGCTGAGCCTCCACCATCGACTGGTAGGAGCCGAACGCCCAGATCGTCGCCGTCCCGCTTCCGGTCTCGGTGCGGAAGCGCTCAATCGGCGGTTTGTTCGTGCCCGGATTCGGGTTTGAGGAACCAGGCTGCTCGTCGAGTCGCCGAAAGTCAATTTTCGGCTCCGTCGACCAACTGACCTCCCAGTTGAGATCGATGTTGAACGAAGAGCTCGGGGTGAGGGTGGTCCGGGCGTCGAGTTGATGCTCGTTGGTGCGCTGAGTGCGCACTTGGCTTTGCTCGAAGACCCGGTCGGTCGTATCAATTGATCGAGTGAGCCCGAAACGGTATCCGACGGACGGGCCGCTTCCCCGGAGGGCATCGAGGAGGCTATAGCTCGTCGCCACCGTCGTGTCCGACGCCGTTTCCTTCAGCCTCCCGACGTTGCTCACCCTGGAAGATCGGGTCCCCGTGTAGTTGATCGAGATGTCCCGGATGTCCATGAACGTCAGGGCGACGCGCCGCAACACGCCGACGGGGTTGGGGAGGGACAGGTCGGCCAGGAAGGGCTCGTCGTCTCCGTCGTCCGTTTCGCTTTCGTCGTTCCCCTCCCCGTCATCGCCGTCTTCGCGCTGGGCCTGTTTCATGCGCCTAAAGAACTCAAACCGCTCCCACACCTTGTTCGGCCGCAGGGTGACCCCCGTCCGTACCGTCGCCGAATTATTGACGCTCGCCCCGTTGAGGCTGCCCTTCGCCCCGTTGTTCCAATTGAACGACGACTGGTAGGAGGCGTCCTGCAGGTCAATCCAGTTGAGGGCCTGTCGATCGACGAGGAGCCCGATCCGAAGCGTCCCCGAGAATCGCTGCCGGTAGCTGTTGGTACGGGGGCCGGCGTCGCCGAAGAACACGTCCCGGAAGACCTGTCCGTCCGACTTCTCCCGCAGGCGCTCCTCCACGAAGAGGCTCCGTCCGAGCAGGTCGGTCAACGTGGTGTCCGCGGGGAATGCATCCTGGATTTCCGCCCGTACGTCCGGGGATAGGTTGTCGGGGAAGGAAGTCGTATCCACATCGGCGAAGGTTTGAATGCCGGATCCTCCCGTGAAGACCAGGTTTTGCTGGGTGCGGCCCGCCACGTCACTCAGCGTCTGCTGCGTGTTGGTGTCGAAGCTGAGGCTAAGCACCTCGAAGGGATCGTACTGCAGGCTGAAGTTTCGGTTGTGGGTAAAGTTTTGGTTCTCCCGGAATGGACTGGCGATCCGGGCCGGGCGTGGGTCGTCCCGTCGCGTTCCCGGGCGGTTTCGCCGGGTCGTGATCTTCCGGTTTGCGCGAGCGGAGAACGAAAGAGAGGTCGGGACGTAGTTGAACTCGATGCCGCCGAGTGTGCCGAGCACCGGTACGTCGGGCAGAAAGCCGAGGGGGCGTACGGTCCGGCGCCGGTCGAAGCTTAGCTGGTAGTCGAACGAGCCGGACCAATTCCACTCGTCGTTAATCGAGCGCTGCGAGCTCCGCTGTGCCTTCTTGAAGTACGAGAAGTTCAGCGACGTCGCGTCCACGGTCTTCCGCATCCACCACGACTCCGAATTGGTCTTCGAGAGGCCGGCGGTAAACGTGCGCCGGAGGTTACGGGTCTGCGACGCCCGCCGAACGCTGTCCTTGAGGGCCGACCGGATCTCACGCGTTGACCGGTCGGGCGAGTACCGGTCGCCGAACCGGCTCTCGATGCTGTCGGCGGGAAGGGCGTCGAACTGGTCCTGTACCTCCTGGATGCGCACGTCTCCGCGCTGAGGATCGAACCGGGGATCGGTCCGGTTCGACTGGAGCTGCATGGTGACGGGGATGTTCCACCCCTGCCGATCGGGGAGCAGGGTGCCGAGCTTCAGGTCGGTTCGAACGTTCCAGCTCGTATTGTCGTCCTGCCGGCGCTCGTCGAGGGTGCTCGACAGGGACCCGAAGCCGTCGGTCTTGCGCTGGAAGTTTCCCTGGATGTCGGCGAGGTCGGCCAGGCTCACGTTTGCGCTGGTGGTGGTTGCCCATCCCTTCTGGTTGTCGAAGCCGCTTACGCGCAACTCGTTCACCCAGACCTCAATGTCCCGGAGCACGGGGGCCCCGGGATTTTCGTTCGGGTCCTTCGCGTGACGCACCCCGATGACGACCGTGTTGACCTGATTGAGGGAAGGGGTTCCTCGAACTTTAAGCCTCGCCCCCTCCGGCGCAGCGTCCAGGGGCAGGTCGATTTGGTCGCTCGAAAAGGTCGTGTCGAGAGGGACGCCGAGTTGGGAGCGTGCCGTCTTGAGCTGCGATAGGGCACTGAGGACGAGGTTCATCTCGAAGTCGTCGTACCACAGCGGCGTCCCGCCCTCCGTGCCCGGCACGTCGCTGGGCTTGAGGGGCTGCTCGTACTCGTAGTAATCCTCCGTTTCGTCCCCCCCGAGCCGGACGAAGAGGCGGAGGTTCTCCCGAATCTTCTGCTTTTCCTGCGGGTCATTCGACCGACCGTGCGCGTGGGTGTACATCCGTAGGTTGGAGTACTTCAGCAGGTCGAGGCCCTGCTGAAAGGTCTTAAAGATCCCGCGCTGCTGACCGGGCCCAAGCTTATTGGCGTTTAGTAGCAGGGCCTGCTCCCGGTTTTGCTGCTGCACGCCCTGGGCCGTGCGCTGTCGGCTCACGATGGCCCCGGCCGGAGCCTTGTAATTCGGATTCTCCTCGTTGTTGATGCTGGCGACCCGGAGATTAGTCGTCGAGTCCTGTCTCATGAGAATATCGTCGTTCACCGGCTGCTGGGCCACGGGATCGGACGTGCGCCACTGGCTGCCCACCATCTCCAGCTCCGCGAAGCGCATCGTGACCGGGGCCGCGTGGCCGGTCGTCCACATGCGGATCGACTGGATACTGGTGAAATTGTCAATGTTGCCGACCCGCCTTTTAAACTCGCGGACCGGAATGCGTACCTTGTACCAGTTCGAGTTTTCGCGTCCCACCTCCCCGACCACGTAATCGGTAGGGCCGTTGTCGGTCCCGGCCCGTTCGGCCAGCGAATCGAGCGGAATGGCGTACTGGAAGTACCGATCGGTGATATTGACGCTTCCCCCCGTGCGGTCGAGGTCCTCGGTGTCCGGGGTGTTGGTGAGGCCCTGCCGGAGCGATACATCTTCGGCTAACCGGTTCTGTGATTCGAAGCCGTTGAGTTCGTACCCGGCGTAGTACCGGCTCAGGCGCTGTTGCGGCTCCAGGTCGCCCGGGAAGAGGCCGGCGTCGTTATAGTAACGATCGTTCTCGTAGTGGTGATAGTCGTCGGCGGAGGGGTCGTCTTTGATGCGAGCAACCTCGGCCCGGAGCCGGTCGCGCTGGGCACTGGTGAGTCCCAGCTGTCCGATCTCCCCCGAGAGGCTGTCGGCGCGGTCTACGAAGTCATTGTAGAATGTGCGCTCCTGCATTCCCGTCTCGTACGGCCCGTCCTCCCCCGTGTAGGAAACGAGGCCGTCGAGGCCCAGGTCTTCGGTCCGCCCATTTCGCACGTCGATCGCGTCGTCCTGGTTGCCGCGGGCCAGGCGACTCAGTATATCGAGGTCGTCCGTGGCAAAGTCGAGCCGGAGCCCGTCCTCGCTGTTGAGCTGTTCATCGGGAAGCACGTCCTCGGAGATGGTCCCCAAATCGACGTACAGCTTGGCCCCGTCGGTAATGCTTCCGTTCTGCGGGCGAACCTTCACGATGAACTCGACAAACTCGACGTTCTGGACCGAGAAGTCCGTATACCCCTCCGGCAGCTGGCGGGTGACGCCTCCCCATACCTGCGTCGGGGTTCGAAAGAAATCGTCGAGGGTGGGCGTAAAGTTGTAGGGGCCTCGCTCCCAGGGGTCGAAATAGAAATCTAGGGTGCGGAGTACCGGGTTGGCTGATCCCCGCGTGTCGCGATCCGGAAACCCCTCGCGGACGTTGAGGAGGCGCGTGGCCTCCCCCCGCTCCCCCCCAAACTCCTGATCCAGAAACTCGTCGATGCCGCGGTTGATCTGGTACCAGCCCAGGCGGCCCCGCCAGTGCGTGCGGGCCTGTGCGGCGTCGATGCCGGAAGCGTCTCCGCCAAGATCCGGCCCTGGACCAATCGAGTCGGGGGCCGCACTTACCTGCCAGGCCTGAAGCTGCTGGCGCAGCGAAAAGGTATTTTCGAAGCCCTCGAAGTCGTCGACGTAAGACACCCCGCTACGCTCGTCCGGAGCAAAGCTATCGGTGTCGCTCCCCTGGACCTCGTCGACGGTTTGTTCGAACGCCTCGGTCGTATTTTGGCCCGGGCGTAGCTGGGCAAACTCGCCGGAGACGGAGATCCGACTGTCGGCCCGCGTTTCCAAAAGGGGCAGGGCGTCTACCGCTTGTGTAAGCCAGCGGGGCTCCAACTCCATGGACCCGTCCACTCCCCAAATTGTGTTCTGAATCGGCTCCTCGCCGATGCGAAACTTGTCGACCGGGGACTTTTCGCTGAGTCGCATGAGGGTGGCGCCCAGGGCAAACTGATCCCGCAGATTCCAGTCGGCCCGGGCCCCGAGCAGCGTCTTTCGCTGCAGGTTCGCAATATTTTGCTGTTCGTAGGAAACTTTGATGTCGCGCCCGTCGGTGAGGTAGCTCTCGTTAGTAATGTTGACCGTTCCGCTCTGGTAGTCGACGACGTAGTCGGATCCTTCCTGCAACGTTTGCCCCCCAGACGTGACCTCCACCGACCCGTCGACGAGCCCCGTAAACGCCTCGAGGTCGTAAAAGCCCTTCGCTTGTCCTCTGTATGAACCCTTTACTTTGAAAACATTTTTGCTTGTGCTACGCTCCGCTGTGCTTTTCTTCGTGAGGTAGAGATTCGGAAACGCGAAGGACTTGGCGGCGGCTCGGTCTCCGTTTTGCTCGGCCACCTCGAAGAAGCGTTCCCCGAACGGTTCAAGATACGGGAAGAAGAGAAGGCCCTCCGCCGGATTAACCGTCAGTGCCGTGAAGTCGAACTGATTGTCCGGGGTTTGTGCGCCGTTTTCGTCGATGCGGTCCAGGCCGAGCACTTGGAGCAACGGCGTCTGGCCGGCAATGTCCGGAATGGTCGTCGTGGCTCCCTGGCCCGACGGGGCGTACTCGATGTCGAGTTCAAAATTGTCGGCGTTGAAGCCTCGCCCGCGAACCCGGTATACGTTGCGCATTTCCAGGAACCAGGCGGCCGGTTCGTCGGCGTCCGCATTGTCGTTTCCGCCCGGGGCCACAGGGTTGGTGGGGCGAAGAAGTTTCAGAATGAGTCGGTCGCCCCCACGGGTCCCGCTTCCACCTCCCTGATCCCCCGATACGTCTCCGACCTCTCGCACCTCTCCGTCGGTACCCTGGTACCGGTAGGCCACGGCCAGGGCCTCGTTGGGACGAAGCCGCTGCTTGAGGGATATAAATCCACGATCACCGTCGAGCCGATAGTCGCGTCCCTTTTCGAGCTTCTTGAAGTTGCCCGACTCAAAATCCTGCGCCCCCAATGGACGATCCAGATTGGCTGTCGACTCGACGTAACTAGACACGGAGTTCGTCGAGTCCGCGCTCCGTAGATTTTCGAGGTCGGTCGTCGTGTACTGGTCCCGATCCGGGTCCGGCGCGGCAACTGTGGTATACGCGTCGGTCTGGTCGAGCAGCGCCGGCGCTTCGCCGAGGTCCACCAGGGCGGCTGCGTTCCGCACCTCCGTCTCCTGATCGGTGGTCGTGTTCGTGAGCTTCCAGACCTCAATTCGCTCGATGCCGTTGCTCAGGCCCTGGGGGAGCGTGATGGTCGTCGGGTTCTGGTGGACCTGATTCCAACTGTTGCGGAAGTGGTAGCCGAGAAAGAAGTGCGCGCTTTCGTCGTAGTCGGTGGGGCGGAGGGTAAATTCTGTCGTTTCGCTTCCGCCCTCGATGGACAGGGTGTTCGACTGGCCTTCCTGCTGGCTCGCAATCGTGGTAAGGTTGAGATTGCCGAATTGGAGCGTGCTCTTGATGCCAAAGAGGCTCTGGCCTCCACTGATGAGCTGAGTGGGCGTTTGCAGGAAGACATTGCCGGCCTTGACGCTCTGGATGATTTCGTCCTCGTAGCCGGTGTACTCCAGCTTTACCTGGTTCTGGTAATCGAACTGGCTCTGCGTATCCCAGTCGACGTTGATGCGCAGCTTGTCCCCAATCGTCCCGGTAATCCCCAAACGCAGGTCCTGTTTGAAGTTTGGGTCGAGTTGCGTCGCGTCGCCCGTTCGGGAACGGCGGTCGTTTTGGCTGTACTGGAAGCCGGCGTTAAT
>PXTG01000089.1 GCA_003023365.1 Bacteroidetes bacterium QH_7_62_13
CTATGCGTCGAGGACGTCTGCGCGAAAACGGATCCGGTTGTGAGTAGCAGAAGCATACTCCAGAAGACAGTTCGCCGCTCCATGGTAGCCAATACTTATTTAGACTAGTTGTAAACAAAAGAGCGTATCGGAGGCAAAGGTTGGTCTGGGGAGCCTCTTCCCGAGAGTGTCGGGGGAAGGAAGGCGTTCCGTCCACTCCTCCCCGGGTGCCCCGGGGCCCACCGGGGCGGCATTCTCAGGCCGTGCAGTTATCGCGTCGCGGCGGCCACGTCGGCCAGGTCCAGTCCCTCATACGTAAAGGCCTGTGCCTCGAACAGGGGGGTGCCGTAGGCTTCGCGCCAGCTCTCGTGGAAGGCCACCTCTGTCTCGGCGGGCGGTCGCACGTCGAACCGTACCGTGTACGAGTCGTCGGGATCACCGGGAAGAGAGATATTGCGGGCGTAGTGCATGGCGTCGCCCAGCGTAAGGTGGGGAATAAAGTCCACCTTCATTTTCTGGCCGGTGTCTTCGTTGGTTACGGTCGCGAAAAATTGAAGGTATCCCACAAATCCGCCGCGGGGAGCTCCTTCCGGCACGTTCACGTCCGAGTCCTCGGCCCACCCGACCAGCACTTCGAGGTGGAGGTCGGTTGCCTCTTCCGACAGGTTTTGGTCGTACGGCGTGACGTCGTCCTGGGGAGCCGCCTCAAAGGTCAGCTGGATTCCGGGGTCGATAATCTCTTCCCCGAGCACGCGTTCTTGGGCGCGTGTCGGCGTCGTGGTGAGGCTGACAGCAAAGAGCAGGAGGAGCAGGCTGGTACCGAGCAGGCGTGTCTTCATGGTCGGTCGTACAGGAAAACGTGGAAAAAACCAGTGAGGGTCGTAATCGGACCGGGAGAAGGGGCGCGTCAGGGCCGTGCGGAGGCGGCATCCGTGGAAGAAGGACCAAGGATGACAGGCCGGATCGCCCGATCCGTTGAGACCCCTTATTTACAATCGATATAAATAATCAGGGGCGACGTGGGAAAAGTCAAGATTTCCCGTGAGACCTTCGGGGTGAGTTCACATGATCCGTCGGGAGGACGCTCGTTATTGCCCGTCCGAAACGGACCGTCGACATAATCTTCCCGGAGTACCTTGCCTTTCTCCGAACACCGAGGATTGTGAATTATGTATGTCCTCGCTTTCCAGACGCCGAGATTGACGACCCGGCCCTACGGATCAACGACGTTCGAGGGGACGATAACCACGGGGCGGAGGAAGAGCGGGGAAGATGATGACTCGGGCGAGCAGCGGTCAAGGCGCAAACTGACTCATTGGGATCGATCTCGCATGGCGAAGTTGCGACAAATGCCGGGGAGAGGTCGTTTATCCCGTCGCCAGTCTCTTCCGCAACCGCTGCGCATCGTGCGGGGCGTGGCCCTCCCCCGCGGTATTGTTGAAGTAGAAATACACGTCGCGCCCCTCGTCCATCCAGTCGCGGATCTGCCGTGCCCACCCCTCCAGCGCGGCGTCCGAGTAGCGGCCCCGGTACGCCTCCCCCGCCCCGTGCAGCCGGACGTACACCCAGTCGGTCGTTACGGTGCGGAGCGTTTCGCGGTCGCCGTAGTCGTAGACGCAGAACGCGGCGTCGTGGGCGGCGAGCGCCCTCGTGGTTCCCTCGTTCAGCCAGGTTGGGTCCCGAAATTCGAAGACGTGCCGGTGGGTATCGTCGAGCGTCTCCAAAAAGCTATGGAGACGGTCGAGGTTCTGGTGCCAGTTCGGCGGGCACTGGAAGAGGAGGGGGCCCAGCTTGTCCCCGAGGGGGGCGACGTTGCGGTACAGATTCTGGACGGGCTCGACCGGGTCTTTCAACTTCTTGAAGTGGGTGATGTACTGGTTGGCCTTTATCGCGAACGTGAAGGCGTCCGGCGTCTGCCGGCGCCAGGCCCGGAGCGTGTCTTCGTCTGGGCTCTGGTAGAAAGTGTTGTTGACCTCAACGGTGCCGAATGTGTTGGCGTAGAACGCGAGCCGGTCGCCCTGCGCGAGGTCGTCGGGATAGAAGCGGCCGGCGAACGGATCGTGTTGCCAGCCGGAGGTGCCGATGTGGAGGGAGGGCATGAGAGGAGCGTGGGGGGCAGAGTGGGAGCGAGGCGAATCCGAAACTGTTTTTCTGTTGGGGACGCCGGACCGTTCCGTGCCCGGAGAGAGACAGAACGGTTGCAGGGTCTTTCTGCCCGGGGGCGTCGGGATGGACCAACGGTTCCCCCTTTGCCGTGAATAGGAGCGATACTCCGAGAGGCCCGTCCGTACCGCCACGAACAGTCTCTGCATGATTGATCTTAAGAACGTTTCCGTTTCCTTTCGTCTTCCGAATGGTCGACACCGGACGGTACTGGAAGACGTTTCTTTTCACCTCGACCGGTCGGAGATGGCGTACCTGGTCGGGCCGACTGGTAGCGGCAAGAGTACGATCCTGCGCCTGCTCTACATGGATCTGTTTCCCGACTCGGGGGTCGCGAAGATCGGCAGCTATCGATCCGACCTCATCGACGAGGACGACATTCCCTACCTCCGCCGCTCGATCGGGGTCGTCTTCCAGGACTTCCAACTTCTTCCGGACCGCAGCGCGTACGAAAATGTCGCCTTTGCGCTTTACGCCACCGGGGAGAGCCAGTCGGCCGTGCGGAGCAAGGTGCTCAAGTCCCTGGCTCGTGTGGGGCTCAGCCACAAGCGCGACAGCTATCCCCACGAGCTATCGGGGGGCGAGCAGCAGCGCGTCGTCATCGCGCGGGCCATCGCCAACGACCCGTGGGTGTTGCTGGCCGACGAGCCGACCGGCAACCTCGACCCGGTGGTGGCCGATGAGATCCAAGACCTCCTGGTGGGGCTCCACAAACAGGGCATGACTCTTCTGACGGCCACGCACGATTACCGCCTCGTTAAGTCCTACCCGGCTCAGACCTACGCACTGATGAACGGGCAGGTGGTGCAAATCGACCCGGATACACTGTAGGGACGTTGGGGACGGACCTACGGATGGCCGTCTGTAGGAAATTCGTTCCGCATGCCCGACGGCCGGACGCACCGCAGCATCGACCGCGTTTCGGACCTCGCCGCGACGGATTGAGGCGGTTTTGAACCGGAACCAATCCGTAGTCGTACCGGCACATCCTGCGTTTCGCAAACCGGACCGCCATCCGACGCACCGGCCCGGTGTCTAGTTCTGATTCGACTCGTACCGCGACGCCATGAATCCGATCCTTCGCGCCAGCAATCGAGTCTTTGATGCCTTTGAGTCGTGGTGGGAGGGGGCGGATGCCCGACGGCCGGACGCACCGCAGCATCGACCGCGTTTCGGACCTCGCCGCGACGGATGGTCAACCGGCAGGGATGGCTTCCCCCGTCTCTCGAAAATACCCTGTCCAAGAATCACTTCGTGGCCATCGACGTCGCGTTCACGCTTTTCCTGGTGGTCGAACTCATTGGGTTGGTCGTGGGGCTTGCGACGAGCGTGGCCAAGACGGCGGGCAAGCAGTTCGAGGTCTTCTCACTTATTCTGCTCCGACGGTCGTTCAAGGAGCTGTCCAAGTTCAACGTAGAACCCATCGTATGGACCTTCGAGGCCGGCCGGGAGGCGGTTCAGTACGTCGTGGCCGACGCGACTAGCGCCCTGCTTATTTTCGTGAGCCTCGGGTTTTTCTATACGCTTCAGAAGCACAAGCCCATCACGAAGACGGACATCGAGCAGCACTATTTTGTCTCCCAGAAAAAACTGGTCTCGAATGTCCTGCTGCTCATCCTACTCGGGCTTGGGGGATATACGGTGGTCTCCTCGTTCATGGCAGGAGACGGACTGCCCTTTTTCAACACGTTCTACACGGTGCTCATCTTCACGGACGTGCTGATCGTCCTCATTTCTCTGCGGTACAGCACCACGTACCACGTCGTTTTCCGAAACTCCGGCTACGCAGCGGCAACGGTCATGATTCGGCTCGCGCTGGCGGGGCCCCGCTATCTGGGTGCGGCCCTCGGGGTGGGGGCGGCGCTGTTCAATCTCGGTGTGGCGGCGGCCTACAACTACGTGACGCCGGCCGTGCAGGACTCTCATCGACGAAACCTCGAACATAAACCGACGCAGGGGGGAGAAGAAGAGGGCCGTCTACCCGCGGAAAAGGAGGGAGGCGCTCCCGTCTAGACATGAAAACCGTGTAACCCTCATCTCAATTCTCCCATCAAGGGAGTTGGCTATTGCGAAAATGGGGGCGGGAGCGGTGCCGCGTTTGCGCAGATCCCTTCCGCCTGCTATATTCCATGCTGTTTGAGCCTCACAGGCCCGTCGTTCATCGGCGACCATGACTGTTCTGCCGGACAGCCTGCACGAGAATTGCTCCTGCTTTCGGCCTCTATCGATAGGTCAGGAAGGCCCACGTGAGGCTCGTGGAGGGGGCCGTTTTCTGGGTCGATCCGGTTGCACGGTCGCTCGAACGAACGGGAAAGCCCCACTGTGAAATCGACAACATCTGGTCTCTCAGGCGTGCGAGCGCACTCGCCTCGTTGGCTGATGGGATAAAACGAGCGTGTTTTTCTCTGACAGATTGCTGCTTCTATGTCCTTCTTGGAGATTCTTGCCGATGGCGTTGACTTCCTGGTGGACTTCGTGTGGGGGTTTGGCATTCCGACGGGAACGGGCAACGACATCCCGATCGTCGTTATCCTGCTCTTGGGGGCCGGACTGTACCTGACGATGCAACTGGGACTTGTACAGTTCCGGAAACTCAAGCACGGCTTCGAGGTCATGACGGGCATGTACGACGATCCCGACGAGCCCGGCGATATTTCTCACTTTCAGGCGCTTACCACGGCCCTGTCGGCAACGGTGGGCACCGGAAACATCGTGGGGGTGGCACTAGCGATTCACTACGGCGGCCCCGGTGCGTTGCTGTGGATGTGGGTGACCGCCGTTCTGGGAATGGCGACCAAGTTTAGTGAGGTAACGCTGGCGCAGTACTACCGCGACGTGGACATTGCTGGGGACGGAGAAGAATCCCAATGGCTCGGGACGGTCTCCGGAGGTCCCATGTACTACATCGAGAGGGGGCTCGGGTCCAACTGGACCTGGATGGCGGTTCTGTCGGCTGCTCTGCTCGGCATCACCTCGTTCTTGACCGGGAATGCCAACCAGGCCAACTCGATTACCGACACGCTGGCGGGGTACAGTGGGCTCGTGGGACTGGAGCCCTTTACGGTGAAGCTGATCGTTGCGGCAATTGTCGCGGGCATCGTGGGGCTCGTCATTATCGGGGGGGTGACCCGGATCGGGCGCGTGACTAGCATCATTGCCCCGATCATGGCCGCCATCTACGTGCTCGGCGGCCTCGTCATTCTCGCCTTCAACGCCAGTGAGGTGCCCGGTGCTTTTGCGAGCATCGTGACGAATGCCTTCAACCCGTCCTCCGGCGTGGCCGGCACGGGGGCCGGCATTTTCATGCTCACCATGATCTACGGGGTCCAGCGCGGGCTTTTCTCGAATGAGGCCGGGATGGGGTCCGCGCCCATCGCGCACTCCGCCGCTCAGACCGACGAGCCGGTCTCGGAGGGGGTCGTTGCGCTTCTGGAGCCCTTCATCGATACGATTGTCATTTGCTCGATCACGGGACTCGTCATCGTCGTGACGGGCGTCTGGGACGATCCCGTGCCCCGAGAGCTTGACCTTGACGCCGGGGCCCACAGCTATCGCGTGGAGGGGAAGGGAGGCATCATTGCCAATGAGACGCCCCCTACGGAAATTCGGATTGTCGATGGAGGGGCCCAGGTGGCGGAGGGGACGCCCGAGTTTGCGTGGAATCAGGCGGTTGTGGATAGTTTCTTCGTCGGCTGCGCGGGCGACTGCGAAACGGCGAGTGACCTCCGGCAGCCGTTCAATGGGGTCCTGAATACGGAGCGAAACGTCGCCATCGCGGAGGATGGAACCGAGTACGCCGCCCTCTACGGGTCGGCTGTTGAGAGCGGGGCGCCCCTCACCCAGCTTGCCTTTGCGCGGGGGCTGTCGCCGCTCGGAGACTGGGGCGGGCTCATCGTGGTCTTCAGCGTCCTCCTGTTCGCCATTTCGACCTCGATCTCGTGGAGCTACTACGGCGATCGCTGCGCCATTTACCTCTTCGGCGAAGGGGCCGTGTTGCCGTACAAGGTTGCCTTCCTGACCGTGAACTTTCTCGGGGGCATTGCGCCCCTGGCGACCGTCTGGGCGATCGGGGACATTGCGCTGGGGCTCGTCATTATTCCGAACCTCGTGGGGGTCGTCCTCTTGTCGGACAAGCTGAAGGAGATCACCGACAGCTACTTCGAGCGGGAAGCGTGGCTCGACAACG
>PXTG01000090.1 GCA_003023365.1 Bacteroidetes bacterium QH_7_62_13
GAGTGGCGCGAGCGGCTCCGGGCGGCCTGTAACCGCGCCGTGGATCAGGTGGACGGCATGACCGTCGCCAACCTGCGTGCCCTCCGCGCCACGATCGACGAAGAGATGGACCGGCTCGACGAGCAGTTGCCCACACCGGGCCCCGCGGAGGTCCGGGGACCGACGACGGCGGAGGAACAGGCCCAGCACGTGCAGAACGCTCTCCAGTACAACGCCCTGCAGGTACGGCGGCAGGTGGTGCAGCACGAGTTGCGCCGCCGTGCGCTCGGGCCGGCGGCGGTGGAGCAAGAGGTAGACATCCCCCCCACGACGACGCACTACGCCACGCTCGCGTGGGAGGCAATGGGAGAGCCGGACGTTGAGACCCCCGCCGAGGTCTACCGCGCTGTGGCCCAGCGGACGGACGAGGACGTCCACCTTACGACCGTGGAGTTGTGGCTGCGCGAAAAAAATCCCCACCACCCCGAGGAGACCGATCGCTGGACGGAGCTGCGGCGAGCCGTGCTACTGGCCTCAGCCTGAGTCCGTACTTCGGACCGACGCTCCATTCCAGTGATGGGGACCGGCTCGCCGCCGGCGGCATCCCCTGTCCGTGGGAAAACAAAAAATGAGGATGCCCGGAACGGGACATCCCCATATTGAGCGCGCCGGCGACGAGCGACCCGTCAAGTCAACGGATGTTCTCCGTGCTCGTCGCCGCGTATGTTGAGCGGAAGGGACTACATGCTGTCATCTTCCTTCATTTCCTCGGGGGGAAGAAGAACCGTGTCGATGGCGTGGATGACGCCGTTGGAGGCCATGATGTCGGGCTGAGCGACCATGGCGCTGTTGCTCCCTTCGAGCATAACGCCCTCCTCGCCGGACTGAATCGACACCGTCTTGCCCGCCAGCGTTTCGGCCTCGCTCATCTTCATGACTTTGGATGCGGGGGCCTCGGCGGCCACGACGTGGTACTTCAGGATGGACCGAAGCTCTGCCTTGTTTTCCTCTTTCAGCAGCGACTCCAGTTTGCCATCCGGGAGGTTGTTGAACGCCTCATTCGTGGGGGCGAAAACCGTAAACGGGCCTTCTCCCTGGAGCGCCTCGACGAGGTCGGCGGCCTTCAGGGCCTTCACGAGCGTCGAGAAGTTGTCGTTGTTCTGCGCGATCTGGACGATCGTCTCGTTCTTCATCTCTCCCTCGTTCTCCATATCGTTCTCCTGTGCCTGAGCGGGCACGGCGACAACAGAGAGAAGGAGAAGGGCGGCGAGAAGGGGGCGAACCGTGGTGTTCATAATCATGATACTGGAAAATTGGTGGAGTACGTGCGTAGACTGTACGATGGATGCCTCCGGTTTCGTACCGGCGTTTGTCGTTGTAACAGTTTGGTGACAGATGCGAATCGGGGGGGCGAGAAGCAGCATCGCAGCGGCAAGCCGTCTGCGGCGACATGGTTTTTCGACCCCTGATTGGCATGACAGTTCGTCTTGCTTTGGGGGGCCAGCCTCCCAATCGTCCCTTCCACTCGCCCAGATTTGCCGAAGTGTCGTCCGTACGTCACATCACGTCGGCAAACCCATCGAGCACCGGCTCGTCCTCCCCCGCCCCGTCGCCGGCGGCGTGGCACTCGAAGAGGGTCGGGCAATTAAAGTCCCAGACGAGAACGTACGCCCCGTGGCTGTCGAGGTCGGCGACGCGGTTGACCCGGCGGGCCGCCAGGCGTTCGGTCGCGGCGGCCGAGCGTCCGTCCTGCTGCTCCTGGAGCGACCACTGCGCGTGGTGGGCAGTGTAGAGCACTTCAAGGGACCGTCCCAGGGTCTGCGCGAACCGTCCAGCGCCGGCGTAAACAGCATCTTCCCCTTCATCAAGCGCCTGCTTTAACCAGCGGGCCGCGTCGCGCACGCCCCGGACAGCAGGCCGAATGGCGGTTCGGAGCGTAGGAGCGTCGATGGCCCTCACGCACCGCTCGACGTCTTGCTTCAGGGGGGCGAAGGAGCCAACCTCGCGGAGTGTGCGGAGGAGGTCGAGCGACAATTCGTTCGGGGTGCCGCCCCAGAGAGATAGCATCTGCGCGTTCCGGTGGAGGGCCGGAAGGCCCGTTTCTTCGGCGTAGCCGTCCCGGCCGAACGCTTCCAGCATCTTACTCGTCGTGGAGGCGGCCTGACGAGCGGTCGTGAGTTCGGCGAGCGGGGCGAGCAGCCGGAACAGCGCGTCCTCCATGGCGTCGGCCTGGCCCGTCTCGCGGATTCCCATCAGCTCGGAGAGGCGAAACGACAGGTGAAAGGCTCCCTCCAGGGTGGCCTGGGCGTCGGCCAGCGTCTCCTGGTGGAGGGGATGGGTGATGATGTCGTCGCCGTAGGCCGTTCGTTTCTGCCCGTGGTCGCGGGCGAGGGCGAGGCTTCGCCGGATGAGGGCGGTTGCCATCGTGGCCCTCCAGGCCCCCGTGACGCGCCGGATCGGGGCCGTGTTGGGGGGCGTTGCGCCGGGCTTTTCGGAGACCGGATGCGCGAGGGCGCCGTCGAGCCGGAGGTCTGCGGTGGGCCATTTGCGGGTGCCCAGCGTGTCCCGCAGGCGGTTGACGCGGAGGCCGTCCCGGAGGGGGCCCTGCAGGTCGTTGCCGCGACGGAGGGGAACGTAGAAGAGATCCGGGTGCGTTGCGCCCTCGGGCCGGGCGAGCGCCAGGGCCATATTGGTCGTAGGGGCTGCCGCGGCGGGCTTTCGTCCATGCAGCCGCCAGGCTCCACTCCCGTCCCGCGACGCGGTGGGAAGGGACGCCTCCGAGCCGGGCCGATGCGCCGTGACCCAGTCGGCGGCCGTCCAGGCAGTCTGCGGGTCGCGACTTGTGAGGTGCGACACGGCCTTTTCCGTGAGGGGGCTCCCGCCTTCTTCCCGCAGCGTGCGGGCCACCCCGTCTGTCATGCCGAGTTCGCTCCCGTACATACTGGCCGATGGGCTCAGCAGGTACGCCAGCGCCATCTGGTGCAGTCGGCTGTAGCGACCGTGCTCTTGTTCGTAGGCCTGGGACACCACGCCGCGCCCGGCGGCGAGGGATCGGACCCGATCTCCTACGTCGGGCTCCTCGATCTGGTCTGTGCGCCCGCCCCATGGGGTCCATCGGGTGAGAGACGGATCCGAGTCTTGACTTGGACGCTGGGGGGCACGGAAATCGTCCACCACCCGTCGCCCCATGTCCTGCAGTTCCGGCTCAAGGGTCTTCCGTGTGGGCTCGGGAATGTGGCGCCGGACGTAGCTCCGGAGGACGCGGTCCGTATCGTACTGGTTGTCGAGGGTGAGAGGCCCTGGAGGGGAGGCGGCGGACATGAGAAATGAGGCAGACGAGGGAAAAATCGAGCGATGAACACCCCCGTGGAAGCGCATTCCCACGGACGGTTGCCCGATAAGATGACCCCCGCGTTCTCCACAATCATCACGATGGCCTTACGAACCCTCACAAAAGGATAAGATCGCCGTTACAGCCCCTGCTTCGGTTTTTCCAGCACGAAAAGGCCCTCGTCGATACTAGAGACCACGACGATGCCGTCGTCGAAAAACGGGTAGTTGCTCCAAGAGCCCGCAAAGCCCGGGGCGTTCGGGCCGCGCGGCTTCGTGTCGAAGTGGGCCCGCTCCGTCGGCTGCGTGGGATCGCCCAGATCGAGCACGCGGAGCCCAGACGTGTAATTCGATTCGTACAGGAGACCGTCGTCAACGTACATGTTGTGGTCTGTCGCCGGCTGATCAAGAACCACTTCGTTCACCAGCGTCGGGTTCTCGAGATCCTGCAGGTCCCAGACGAGGGTGCGTGTGCCGTCGACTTTGCCCTGCACCTCGTCCAGCTCATCGTTCAGGTAAAAGTAGCGCTGCTCCGGGCCGAACCAGCCCTGGTGGACGTAGGCGTGGTCCGGGTAGGAGCCCGTTGCGACCTGAACGGGGCTGTCTTTCTCCGTTACGTCCCCGATGCTGAGGGCGGTCTCGTTGGAGGCGACGCAAATCTCGCGGCCCTGGTAGTCGGCGTCCGGGCCCTGGTAGACGACGCACTGCACGTCGTGGGTGGCGCCGGCGCTCGACCGACCCGTCGACGGGTCCGTGAAGCAGCCCTCGAACGTCGGGTTCAGCGGATCCTGTACGTTCACCATGTGGAGCCCGCCGCCGCAGGTCGTGCCCCCGCCGCTACTGCCCACCAGATAGGCGTACGCAGTTTCCTCGTTGACGAACACATTGTGGACACTGTTCACGCGGTCGTAGTGGGCGTCGGCGTCGAAGGTAACCGGCTGCTCACTGGGCGTCACGTCCCGGAGGCGGGTAAGGTCGAACACCTGCATGCCGTGGTCGCCGGCGTTGTCCGCCACCGCGAACGCGTGGTGCTCGTACACCTTCACGTCCCCCCAGGAGTTGATGCGGGCCTTCTCGGTCTGGGGAAGCTCGCCGACGTAGGTCGGACTGGTCGGGGAGCTCACGTCCACGAAGGCGATGCCGTCGGTCCGCCCGACGAGGGCATAGTCGGTACCGGTTTTCGGGTCCGTCCAGCCCCAGATGTCGGTAATGTGGGTGCCTCGGTCCCCTCCGATCGTCTTGGTGGGAAGGAAGGCCTTGAGGTCGACCTCGCGGCAGGAGAAGGCGTCCACCTGCCCGTCCGAACAGGGCCGTTCCCGATCCGTCATGGCTTGGAAGACGGACCCCCGAGCGGGAGCAATGGGCGTATCGCTCGTCCAGCCCTCCGTGTTGAGGTCGTAGAGGCCGAGGGTGCCGGCCCCGTAGTCGTCGCCCGGCAGGCCCGCGGCCACGACGGACTCGCTCGCGGCCAGAGTGGCGCCGAGGCCGGAGTGAGACGCGTCGACCGGCCCCAGCCGTCGCCGTCTCGCTCAAAATGATACAGTGCACCGCCGTCGTTGCTGGGGGCCCGTCCCCACGGCCAGTGCTTCCGGGCGCGGTTCTGGTACATGAAGATCATCCGGACGGGGCCGGGAGCGCCAACCCATAGACCCGTGCTGGTCGAGGCGAGGGCGGTGCCGAAGAAGGCGCGGTCGCCGGCGGCCATGGGGAGGAGGCGACCGGTGGGCGCCCATGCTGTGTCCGGCGAGGAGCGAGCGTACGAAACGACGGCCCCAGTCGCGTCGAGCGCCCGAGGGGCCCCGACGAGTACCTGATCGCCCGCCCATTCTAGGGCCGCTCCGAACTGCGCGTCCTGACCGAGCGTCGCCGCCCGGAGGGTTTGTCGCTCCCCCCATCCGTCCGGCCCCCGCTGGAAGGCCACGACCGCGCCGCCGTCCCATTCGGGCGCCCCGACGAGCAGATCGCCGTTTGAGGCGGCGAGGGTGCGACCGAACGCCGCGCCCGCCGGTACGTCCGTCCCCCGGAGCGTACGGGCCTCCCGCCACGCCCCGTCGTCCGCTGTGCGGAAGAGATGCACGGCCCCGCCTCGCGTCGTATCGCCCGCCGCCGTGGTCCGGGTGGCCTTCGATCCAACGAAGAGGTGATCGGCCGTTAGGGCCAGGCTGGTTCCGAAGCCGCCGGTGCTGTCCGCGGGAGCCAGTTGGGCGGACTGGGCCCAGCCGTCGGAGGTTGAGCGGAAGACGTAAACGGCGTTTGCGCCGGGGGCACCCACGACGAGGCGGTTCCCATTCGCCGCGAGTGCCGTCCCAAATCCGTCCTGGACCGTGCCGTCCTCGGCCTCCAGCAGCGCGCGCTCCCGCCACTCGCCATTCTCACGGGCGTAGACGTACACGCGGCCCGGCGTGTTGACGTCCTGCGGGGCCCCGACGAAGACGTGGTCCGCCCCGACGGCCACCGTGCGCCCAAAGCTGACCTGATCGTTGGCGATGGAGGCGTCGGACGATTGGCCCTGCGCGACGGGAGGGGCAAGCAGGAGGCCGAGCGAGAGGAGGAACGAAGCCAGACGAATCATGACACCGCGGGGACAAATTCGAGGCTATCGATAGGCCCGACCGGAGAATGCGCGTCGGCCCGGATCGATAGCTTATCCACTGCACGCCAGAAAGGCAATCACCGATCCCCCACCTGCGTGTTGGCGATCTCCCCCTCCAACGGAAGGCTCGCAAGAACAACGTCGCCCTGTTGACGGGCTGGTCCCGCGTGGCCTCAGGCTTCCGTAATCGCGTCCGCATCGACGAGAACTGGACGGTGGGCGGGCGACGACGGCCGATTCGGCGGGGAGAAGGTCGGGCTTGGGTCCTGGTTGTTTTTTCGAGCGTGGGCCAGTTGGAGATCGTGAAAGACGGTCAGGGCCGTCCGCTCGGCCTCGGAGCGCGGAGGATCGTCATTCATGGCGACTGCAAGAGAAGAAGTGAGCGGGACACGCACCCAAAAGACACACGCGTGGTAGGGATCTAACGTCTCTCAATGAAAATTAGCGATACGGCCCCTCGTGTGACTGACGTGAGGACTTGAAAGACACGGAAGGCCTTCTCGCTGGATATCGGGTCACAAGAAGGGAATAGAAATGGTGGGCGGTGCTGGATTTGAACCAGCGACTTCCTGCTTGTAAGGCAGGTGCTCTAAACCGCTGAGCTAACCGCCCAGAATCGGACCGGGGGGAGGGGGAGCAGAACAACACGCAACGCTGGACCCTCAGAACATAGAGGCGGAGCGGGAGACGGGGATCGAACCCGCGACCTTCAGCATGGGAAGCTGATGCTCTGCCAACTGAGCTACTCCCGCTGGTCCCATTTTGCATCCGTGGTCAATGCAAAACAGAAGCGTCCGTTCCCGCGTGTCCGTGTGGCGCATCGGACGCCTGATCGGCGTACGTCCCCAAACCCCCGTTTGTCCCTCGAGCACAGCCGCTGTGGCGCCCTCGTCTTGACGATCTCTTCGTCGAACGGCAAAACATCGTCGACGAGGCGTCGTTGTACCAACTTACGCGAAGCTCTTTGTACCGAACCACAACTGCTGCCATGCCAAAGCGCACCTACCAGCCCAGCGACAAGAAGCGCAAGAAGAAGCACGGCTTTCTGGAGCGCATGAAGACGAAGGAGGGCCAGGAGATCATCAAGCGGCGCCGCAAGAAGGGCCGCGAGAAGCTCTCGGTGAGCGATGAGGACTCCGGCAAGCCCGTGTAGGTGCTGGAGCGAGTGGGGGACGCGGGCGCCAGCAGGCCCGTTTACGGCTCTTCTCCCCCCTCGCTCGGGCAGACCGTCGCCGACACGAGTGTCTCCTCTTCTCTGAATGTCTGTGGCTTCCCGACCTGATCAGGGCGACCCGGACCGGCGGTACACCTTCCCAAAGTCCCATCGGTTGAAGCGGCAACGACTCATTCGGGCGCTGTTCGACCGCGATCGGGACGATGTGGACACGGTGGCCGTCGGCTGCGTCCGGTTGCTCTTTCGTATCGTCGGGCGCGAGGCGATCGGGGACGATGTGCCCATCCAGGTCGGCTTCGCACCGGGACACCGTGTAAAAAGTGGGGTCGAGCGCAACCGGGTCCGCCGCCTGTTACGAGAGGTCTACCGGGTGCATCAGCACACCCTGGTAGACCCTTTCGTATGTACGTCCCGTACGCTCACCATGATGATTCTCTTCCGGGGCGATCCTGAACGGTCGGACGTGTGCATCGAAGAAGATCTCCCTTCCGCCCTGGAGCGGGCGGCTGCCCACCTTGAGCCCGTTGTAGATTCGAAATGGTAGTACGGCGTCCGCCGTTCACCCGCCGGCTCCCTTTCTTCCGGCTCCTTTCTTGTACTCACCTCTCCCGTCTTTCTCTGGGTCGGCCTCCGTCCCTTTCCCGCCCGTCGTCCTCGTTGCCGTGTAGGGTCCCGAGATAGGGCCCGGCCGCTTGGCACGTCTTTTCTCCCCGGTCGTCGCTGCATGCCAACGTCTTGTGTACGGTTCGTCCCCTTTCTGAAGATCGCCCCTACCTGTACCGGATCGGTCCATGACAGAGGGAGACACACCGAGTTCGGGCCCATTTGCAGACGCCTGCGTCTACACCACCGTCGAAAGTGAATACTTTATAAAGAAAGTATGCTCGTAACAAGAATTAATCGTGCTCGGATCTCTGGGTTTTACTTTCAACAGCCTATGTATTTTTTACACGTACCCATAGAGTTGATAGCGGCCATCCCGGCCATAAAAGTAAGCTTTTGCCATTTGCAGATCCCAAGCTTTGCTCTTCGATAATATGAGAGATCTGTTGAGGACTGTCGGTCGCCTCGCTCTGCCTGTTTTAGCGGCGGGGCTCCTGTTCGGCGCTGGATCCACTGCGGCACAGACCGGACCGGGGGGCGTGGGGAACAAAGATGGAAGCACCGCTAGCGGCGTGAGCCAGCCGCAGAACGCACTGTGGCTCCGCGCCGACGAGGGGGTGACCACGAATGGGAGCGGAGGCGTGACCGACTGGGCCGATCAGAGTGGGAATGGGAACGACGGGGCCCCAGAGCTCTCATCGCCTCAGCTGGACCCCTCTTTCGGTGGGTTTGGGGGAGCCTCTGCTCTGCAGTTTCGCAGTGCTGAGCGAGACGTGATCGAGGTTACCGAGAATACTGATCTGGACAACACGAATGATATCACGGTATTCAGTGCTGTTTACTTCGATACCGTGGATGGGAATGCACGAGGGATCATCTCGAAGAGAGACGACCCGGATAGCAACTACTCGTACGGGCTCTTTTCCTGGGATACGAACTCCTTGAACTTTGACGTGGATGGGTTCCAGTCACAGAACAGGGTCGATCCGGACAATGTGATATCGCCCTCCAATAATTTCGTGATTGGAGGGAGGTACAGTAACTCCGAAGGAGAGGCCCAATTGTATGTGGACGGTACCGAGGAAGGGACCAGTAGCTTCACGACTACGATACCCGACAACCCTTCCAACTTCCGCGTCGGAATCCTCACAACAGGAGGCGATGTCGACACCGATGATAGTTTCGGGCGATTCTTTGAGGGCCGAGTCGGAGACGTAATCGTGTACCGCTCGGCGCTGAATAAAGCCCAGCGAACGATTGTCAGCACCTATCTCGCGGACAAGTACGGCACCTCGACGTCCGGCGAAGAGATCTTCTCGTACGACAACGGGGGCTTTTCGAACGACGTTGCCGGCATCGGACGAGCGGCAAACAGTGACGAACATCAGTTTGCGAAGAGCAGCCTGCTGGGCGTCGGTGCAGCTGGCGCGGCGAACGCCGGCGCATTCGACGCGAGCGGCTTTGGCGCCGATGACCAGTACATCTTCCTCGGGCACAATGGATTGCGCACGACGGCGTTCGTGGAGCCTATCAACGGCCGCACGGCCAATGCGAAGCGCCTGGGGCGCACCTGGCGGGCCGATTTTAAGGGATCGAACTTCGGGGGCGGGGACACGAAGTCGGTCACCATCGAGGTGGACGCCAGCATTCTGCCGAGCCAGCCCGATCCGCAGAACGACAGCTATTTCGTGGTCGTCGACGGCGCCTCCTCGAGCTTCGACAGCGGCTCCCTGGAAGCGTACGAACTGACGGGCAGCGGGACGCTGACCGCCACCGTCGACCTGGAGGACGGAGACTACGTGACGATCGGCGCCGGGCAGCGAACCGTCAATTTCACCGAAACGACCAGCTCCGGGTTCGAGAATACCGCGACCCCGTCGGTGACGGCCACGCTCAACCTTCCGTACACGTCGAGCACCAAGTCGGAGGTCAGTGAAACGGGGACCGCGGTGGACGTGACAATTGGGGAGGAGGGCGACCTAGATGGCAGCGGGCTCCTCGAGGACGGGGGAACGACGAACGACGCTGGTACCAACGCCAACGGAGACTTCGAGGCGGATGACGGCGACGGGAGCGACTCCGGCGGAACCGAAGGCAGTTTCGATGGCGACTATCGGCTAAGCACCAGCTTCTCCAACCCCCTGAGCATCGGTCCCGGTGCCGAGGAGGCAACGGCGGCCCTAGAGATTGATGACGACGGTCTACAAGAGCAGACCGAGAAGTTCGAAGTGACGGTCGATGGGGTAACCAACGCGGTGGAAGGCCGTGAGGGCCGCCTTGTTTACTCCATCAACGACGACGACGAGGTGCGTGACCTGACGTTGGTAGACGGCGATGACGGAAACAGCAGCGATGAGGATAACACCAGCTCGCCGGAAACCTTCACGGTCACGCTGGACCAGGACGGCAACGGCACCAGTCCCGCGACGAGCGCCCCGTACACCAGCGTCGAGTTTGTCGTGGACGAGAAAAACACAGACGCAACTCCCGGAACCGACCTGTCGAACCCGACCGTCGACTTCAAGATTGTGGACGAGAGCGGAAGCGGCGGCGATGAGTTCCAGGAACGTCTTTCGCCGACGCGAGGGCGGTTGAATTTTGAGGACGGCAGCAATTCGGGCTCCGAAACTGCCGAACTGAAGCTGGACATCAACCAGGATGCCGTCGACGACGTCGAGACGGAGGATATTGTTCTCACTCTGGAAAACCCGCAGAGTGCGAAGCTCAGCCAGGATACAGACGCCAACCTCGACCTGGAGTTTACAATCAACGACGACGACACGGCCCCGAACGTGCAGTTCGCCCAGTCGAGCAGCGACGGGGCCGAGAGCGCGGATGGCAGTGTCGCGGTGGAGTTGTCGAGCACGTCGGGGGGACCGGACGTTTCCGGGGATACGGTGACGGTCGCCTTCAGCGTTGATGCAGCCAACAGTTCGGCGACCGAGGGTGCGAGCAACGACTTCACACTATCGCCGTCGAGCGGGATGCTCACGTTCGTTCCCGGTACGACCACCCAGTCCATCACGCTCGACGTGGAGGACGACAATCTAGATGAGGTGGATGAGACGGTCGAAATCGACCTCGACGGCAGCGGGGACGAGACGACGGCACCGACGCTCGGGGCCACGCTGGGCGGCACCACGAGCCACACCTACACCATCCGGGACAACGACGCACCGGCCATTGGGTCGACAGGGCCTGGTGGTGTGGGGGACGCGGAGTCTGATGGACGGCTGAAGCTTTGGCTCCGTGCAGACGCCATTGCCGACTCCACCGCCACGGACGGTGATCCCCTGAGCACCTGGCCCGATACCAGCGGAAACGATAACGACGCCTCGGCTGGGGGAACGGGGACCCCCACCTTCCGGGCCTCGGTGACCGACAATGCCGGCCGGGGCAACGGCCGGCCCGCTATCGAATTTGACGGCTCGGACGATCGGATGACGGGCACCCTCACGATAGCGGGGGATGCGTCCTACTTTGCCGTCGCGAATGGGAACGTGGGCGGCGCCAATAATGGCAGGGGCGCCGTCGCCGAATTTGCTTCGGATCCGAATCCCGGAACCAGTGATACCCGAAACGGCCTCTTGCTTCCCGGCGACGAGCTCCGGTATCTCTACGATGGAAGCGTACTGAACGGGGCATCGACCGATGGGGATGACACCAACGAATCCGGATTTGTGATCTTCGGGGCCGAGGACGCAGAAGGCACGGCAAACATCCGTCTGAACGGAGGGAGCCCGTCCAGCGTCTCGGTGCCGGTGAATAGCACCATCAGCGATTACGCCATTGGAGCCCTGCTCGGAGGCGGAGAAGAGATCAGCGGAGACGTTGGTGAGGTCATTGCCTTTTCGGGTCGCCTGAGTGACGTCCAGCGGATTCTTGTCGAGAACTATCTGTCCGCGAAGTACGACATCAGCACCACCACGGACGTGTACGCGGGCGATAATGGAGGGAACGGGGACTACGACCGCGGTGTGTTCGGGGTTGGGCAGGCGAGCGATGGGTCGCTTCACTCGACCGCCGAGACCGATGGGCTCCGATTCAGTCTGTCTCAAGGCGCCGAGAATGGGGATTACCTCCTTGCGGGTCATCGCACGGCCGCCAACTCGGCCACCACGTCCGACATCGGGGGGGTCGGAGGAAGCCTTGAGGCCCGGTCGGACCGAGCCTGGTACATGGATCGGAGCAACGACGCCAGCGCCGCCATCACGGTGGACGTGACGATTGACCTCTCAGAAGCCGGGCTTACCGGCCCAGCAGGCGCGGCCAGCAACTACGTCCTCGTGGATCGTGCCGCCGCCACGAACAATGACTGGGCCGCCGTCCAGAACGGGGCCGACGCCGTGAACGGAGACGAGATCACGTTCAACGGGGTTCCCCTGTCCGACGGGACCGAGATTACCCTGGGAACGACCGACGCCGAAAACAGCCCGCTCGTCGCCAACCGGTTAACCATTACGGGCAACAGCGGCGGCGCCGACGGCAAAGATCAGGGCTGGCGCTACCTGGGCCTGCCCGTGACGGGGGCCACCGCCGGGGACCTGCAGCGGGGCAACGGGGCGACATTCATCGACTTCGATGTGAACATGGCCTACACCAATCCGGGGGGGAACGTGCAGAACGGAGGGTCTGGATGGGTTCCGGTGACCGATCCGTCGACGGCCCTCACCAACGGCCGCGGCGTCATCCTCTGGCTGTACGACGACCAGGTCTACCCCCTCGACCCGTCGATCACGCTGAAGACGGCGCCCGGCCTGACCCCTCCCGGCGAATCGGACGTGACGGTAGGGGACGGAACCCCGTCGGGCACCGACCCGGCCCTGAGTAATTCGGACAAGGAATATCTCCTCTCAAACCCGTACGCAGTTCCCTTCGAACTCGGCAGCTTATTCAATGGGGCAGCCGGCGGGGTGGCCGGCGACGGCTTCGACAGCGCGGTGCAGGTCTGGGAAGCCGACGCGACCAAGAATGGCAACGACGTGTCGGGCACCGACGACGCGAACGTCGGGTCCTTCGTGGTGCGCAGCCGGAGCAGCAGCGACCGGATATCGCCGTGGCAGGGCTTCTTGCTGACGCGAACGAGCGTTGGGTCCGGGGAGGAGCAGATCACGTTCAACAGCAGCGGGCGTCTGCCAGAGACGTCGGTCGATCTCATTGGATCCAAGACACAGGAAGACGGGCCGACTCAGCATCGCGTGCCGCTCCGGCTCGCGGCGCGGGACAACGAAGATGAGATCATTGCCCTCGACCGGGCCGCGTTGGTGCTCTTCCACGAATCGGCCACCGACGGGCGCGATTACCTTGATGCGCCCAAGTTTGAACCGATGACGGACGCGTACGCCACGCTCGCTCCGGTAGCCGCCAGCAGTGACGAAACGCTGCGGGCTCAAGAGAGCCGACCGTTGCCGAGCGGCGAAAGCGAGCGCGTACCGCTCTCGTTTCAGACGAAGGGAGTGAGCGGAACGTTCGAAATTGCGATTCCGGACGAGGGGGGTGCCTCCAGCGAGACCCCGTCGATCCCCGAGGGGTGGGAGCTCGAGCTCATCGACACCAACGGTACGGAGGACCCGAGTGACGACACCGCCCATCCACTCACCCCGGGCGGTTCCGCCTACACATTCGACGGGGCAGACCGTGAGGCGGCCGCGAAGACGAATTCGGCCGACGACGGGTCGCCTCCCTCCCCGAGACTGCGTCGCCTCACCCCCCAGGCGTCACCGGCCCCGGACAATAAAAAGGCGGCAGCGACGGACGCCGAAGATGGATCCCGCCCGCGATTCGTACTCAAGGTTCGCCCGGCCGAGGCCCTGCCGGTCGAGCTGGCCAACCTGGAGGCCCGCCGTGCGAACGACCGGGCCGTGGTGCGGTGGCAGACCGCCAGTGAGACGAACAACGCGGGTTTTGAGGTGCAGTACCAACGCCGCTCGGCGAAGGATACCGCCGCCGCGCTATCGGCGTCCGACTGGACGACGCTCGGCTTCGTGGACGGAGCCGGAACGACGACACAGGGCGAATCCTACCGCTTCGAAACCGACGCTCTCGACTATGGTCGTCATGCCTTCCGGCTCAAGCAGGTGGACGCCGACGGCACGGAGACACCGACCGAGCCGGTCGAGGTACGCGTGCGGCTGGACGACGCATTTGCTGTAGAGACGCCCTATCCGAATCCGGCCACTGAGCGGGCTACCCTGCCGGTTACCGTGCGGGAGAGGCAAGACGTGACCGTGGAGGTGTACGACCTCCTGGGGCGTCGCGTCCGGGTCGTCCAGGATCGGAAGATTGAAGAGCAGCAAACCACCCGCATTTCGATCCCGCTCCGGAGCCTCTCCAGCGGGTCGTATTTCGTCCGAGTACGGGGCGAGACGTTCACCGCCACCCGTCGCCTTTCGGTCGTGCGCTAATCGGACCCGGAACGCGTCTCAGCTCTGCTTAGCCTGCCAATTCACGCCGACGATTTCATGTACGCGATGATGCATTCTGCTTCCAAAACACTTCGCCTCTCGTTGCTTTCGGGGCTCTGCGTGGTCGTCTTCTTCAGCCTCGCGCCCCTTACGGCAGCGGCGCAGAACCCCGGCGAGCCGGATCCGAGTGGCGACGACCCCCCGCTCTTGGGACCGGGCGGGGTCGGCAACGCCGACGGCACCAACCAACAGCCAACGAATCTCCTTTGGCTGAAGGCCAGTGAGCTGGACGCCGTGAACGGGGACCCCGTCGGCACGTGGTCCGACATCAGCGGCAACGACAACGACTTCAGCCAAGGGACGAGCGCCAGTCAGCCCGTCTACGAGGATGGGGGGAACGGGATCAACCAGACGCCCGTGCTCCGGTTCGACGGGAGCGATGACCGGCTCGTAGACGAGGACGGCACGAGCTACCTCGAAGGGCTGAGTGGGGTCACCGTCTTCTTCGTCGTCGAATCGGACGTGACCGACGTGGACAACGGCGTGTTCGCCACGCGGGAGCCGAACGGCCGGGACGCCGACATGGTGGGGCTCCGCTACGACCAGGGCGGCGCGTTTGGGGACGGGGAAGGCGTGATGAAGTTCGTTACGAAGACAGAACCGGATTCGAGCGGCGGCGGGTTCGATCCAGAGAACGACAACGTCGAAACGAAACCCAGCGCCGGGTCCAGCAACAACATCCAGAATCACTCCTCGAATCCTCGGCTTTACCGGGTGGAGTGGGCGAGCGGGGAAAACGCCCAGTTGTACACCAACGGGTTTCAGGCAAACATCCAGAACCGTGTCAATGAGGGCGGCGGCGGGCTTCCCCTCACCGACACGCTTTCGGAGGCATCGGGAACCGAAATCAGAAACATCCTGGGGCAGGGGCCCAAGAACGGTAATCCAGACGCGTACTGGGACGGCAAGATCGCGGAGGTGATCTTCTACGGGGAGAAGCTCAACGAGGCGCAGCACCGCATTGTCGAAAGTTACCTGGAGACGCGGTACAACTTCGAAAGCGAAACCATCAAAGCCGACCTGTACAACTTCGACGATTCCCATCCGGGGGAGGTGGGGGGGATCGGCCGAACGAGCGGAGGCGATAAGCACCTGAAGGGGGGCTCCTCCATTATTCAGTTCGACGACGGGAGCAGTAACAATCTAAGCAACGGGGACTTTGCCCTGACCGGGCACGACGGCCGGCGGCTCACCTACACGACCAACGAGCGGCCGAACGGAGACACGCGAGGGGACGGGGGCTCGAATGTACAGAAGGTGCAGCGCGAGTGGAAGGTGGATCTGACCGGAGCCAGCAGCCAGACGATCGGCGTCGACGTGGAGCTGTCTAAGCTCTCGTTCCCGGCGGGCTTTAACGACTACGCCCTTTTTGTGGACGACGACGGCGATTTCTCAAGTGGGGCCACCTTCTACGACCTCGACAGCAGCGGCAAGGTCAGCGGAGTGACCATCGAGGACGGAGATCACCTGACGGTGGCTACCATCAAGCGCACGATTGCGTACTCGAACGGTGCGGCAAACGACTTTGAAGACACGGGTGGAGGCGCGGTCGGTGATGCATTTTCTCCCGCACTCGAGGTGGCACTGAACTATCCGAGTGGCACGCCCATCAGCGGGGTCCCCTACACTGTGTCCGAGGTGTCGAGCACGTTGGTGGAGGACACCGACGGCACGTTCGGGAACGAGGGGCCGGGGAATCAGGAGGACTATCGAGGGGCCGACGGCTCGTTTACCATCCCGGCGGATACCGAGACGCTCGACGTCAACGCAGGAGGGGGCGTGTTCGAGGTCCTCAATGATGCGCGAGACGCGGCGAACAAAAGTGACGAGCAATCCGCGGAGGAGCTCGACGTAACCCTCGACACGGGGGGCTTTCCCGCTTCGCTAGCGGGGGGCGGGACCACCACGTTTTCCTTTACCATCAACGATGACGACGACCCCCGCAAGGTCTCCTTTGCAGCCGGCTCGTCCGGGAGCCTCAAGCCCCTCGCGATCCAGGGCTCGAATCCCGAGGAAGACACAGACACGAATGCCGACAATCAGAGCGACAACGAAGACGACGTGTCGACGGTGAGCTTTGAGGTAGCCCTGCCGGAGGGAATTACCGGCTCTGTGTCAACCAAGGCCGTCTTCGAGGTGAAGGGAGCAGACATCAATGACTTCTCCATCCCTGCCAACGGCGACAACGAGAAAGTGAGTGACCGCAAAGGAAAGGTCGTCGTCAACACTACGAAGTCCGTGGACGGTCCCGACAACGACTCGGAAACCAGCAGTACGGGGTACGGGACCTTCGATATTGCAATCGACGACGACGCCCTCCACGAGAACGACGACACGCTGAGGGTGGAACTGATCTCCGCCGAGAGTGCGAGCCTCGACTCCAGAGATGAGTCCGTCCTTGACCTGGAATACACGATTCTCAACGACGACCCGGTGCCGCAAGTCAGCTTCGCATCGAGCACCGACAGCGACCAGGAAGATGTGACCGGGGCAGTCGGCACCCTCCAGCTCGACGCGGCGGCGGGAAAAGACGTGGACGTGGCCTTCAGCGTTGGCGGCTCCGCAACCGGTGGGGGCACCGATTACGTCCAGAACACAACGAGCCCCATCACCTTTCCGGCCGGCGAGACCGAGCGGGACGTCAGCTTCTCCATTGCCAACGACAACGTGCAGGAGATCAACGAGACCATCGAGGTCTCGATTAGCAGCGGTTCGACGGATCCGACGGTCGGCTCGCCCTCCACGTTCACCTACACCATCGTCGACAACGACAACATTGGTCCGGATGGCCCCGGCGGGGTGGGAGACTCCGACGCGCTGCAGGTCTGGATGCGGGCGAACGGGGGAGCCAACCAGTCGCCCGGCGACACCCCGTCGCAGGACGGAGATCCCGTCGGCGAGTGGGTCGATGAGAGCGGCAACGACAACGACTTCACGCAAACCGGCGGGCAGCGGCCCACGCTCCAGACGGACACCATCAATGGACGGCCGGCCCTTCAGTTTAACGAGACCAACGATGAGGTCTTGACCGACGACGACGGGAACGACGAGTACGTAAATGGCGAGCCCGCCTTCTCCTTCTTCACCGTGTCGAAATCGAACGAAACCGACACGGAATCAGGGGTGTTTGTGGCGGACAACGGCGACGGCA
>PXTG01000091.1 GCA_003023365.1 Bacteroidetes bacterium QH_7_62_13
CGCCGACCGCAAGGCCGCCCAGATGGGGATGTACGATCCCGCCGGCCAGGGGCGTGCTCAGAATGGGAGGAAGGACGGCCAGCAGGTGCTCGGGGATGGGGAGGGAGGCAGCCAGGCGGGCCCCCACCGTCGCGATCAGGCCGGCAGCGGCGGCACACACGCCAAGAAGTAGAACGTTGAGCCACGGCGCTACATCTCGGCCCTCCCGGATCGCGTCTCGGTAGAACCCGTGAGCAACAAAGTACCGGTAGGCGGTTTGTCGCACGAAGGGACGTCCCGCAAACAGGCCGGCGACGAGCAGGAGGAGGCCCCACCCGACGAGGATGAGGGCATGAGGGGAGGAGGGGGGCGCCGTCCCCGACGGAAACGCGAAGACTCGTTGGCTGCCCGTATAGAAGCCGTCAACGACCTTTGCCGCGGCACGGCGGCCCCCCGACGCGTCGTGTAGGCCGTAGTGTCGATTGGGTAGGCGGGTACTCGCCCGGTCGGCCCACCGGTACGTGAAGACGGGAGCCTGACTGTTGGCCGAATCCTCTTCCAGACCGGAAAGGGAGCGTTCCAGGAAGCGAGCCTGTCGTTCCGGGGAGTGGGGAACGCGGAGGCCCGATCCTGCATTGGGGGCCACCCAGGTGCCTAGTGCGCCGAGTCCGGCCTGCATTGAATCGCGGGTCGTGGTATTCAGGCGGGCGACTGGGTTCTCCCAGGTTCGAGTGTCGAACAGGGGGAGATCCACGGCCCCAGCACACCGATCGGTGGACGGGCGAAACGGCGTTACGTAGTAGGTCCGGAGGTCGGACGAGTCACGATGCAGGCGGGTGGTCCAGCTGCGAAGGACCGAGCACGTTTCGGGGGTGGTCGTGTTGGCGTGACGGGCAAGACCGACGTATCGAATAGAGGAATGCCTCTTCGACAGTGCACGGATGCGGGTCAGGAGGGGGCGTTTTGCGGTGAGCGAGTCGGATAGGCCGGACGCCGTGACGTGGGAGATGGGGACGTCCAGGAAGAGTTGGAGATCGAGCGAATCGGCCCGCGTGAAAAGAGACGCCGTTGGAGGGGGTGCGGTGAGTCGAACGGCCGTTGCGCCGGCGGCACGGATCCGGTTCAGCTCCCGGAGGGCCGGGCCGACAGCATCGGGGGGGCGCCAGACGACTCCCCTGGCCACGGAGTCGGCGAACGGAGACGGCACGGCCCCCTCGTCGTGCTGGCTGAGTCCCGCACTGGGTTGAGAGGAAGGTTGTGCCGCGATCGCCGAAGGCACTAGAAGGATACACATGGTGATTAGTTTGACGGAATCGTTCATTTACCGCAGCCTCCGACGACGTTCGTGTATTTTGTAGAATAGAGACGATTACCCGCAGCCTTTTCTATGCAGAATGAAAAGCGATTCGCCATAAATAATGGGGAAAATCGGCCCAACGATTGACGAGAAATCGTTCAGTTATTACACTTATTTGAGTCTAAACTGATACTTTAGAGTTTCCTTTTTCGGAAAATCAGTCATTCACACGAGATCTCTTCGTGTCTTTCGTGGAATCTATCACAAAAAATACTCGGTTAACTTATGAAGCGACTTGCGCTCACCATTGTATCCGCTCTCTTCCTACTTACGGCTGCATTTCCTCTTACCACCCAAGCTCAGTTTAAAGTTGGTCCCCGTGCAACAATCTCACTTGGCGACTTATCAGATGCAGGTGCTGATTTCGCTGTCGGCGCAGATGCCCGGTACGATCTTTCGGAAGAGGTGGATGCACCAGTCCAGTTAGGTGGGGCATTCGACTACTACTTTGCCGATGATCAACAAGTAGTAGGAAGTAACCAGTCTGCCGCTCGAACGATCTTCACGGTCGATCTGAATGTCCATTACATGTTTCCTACGCAAGGCACAGTTTCCCCCTACGCCGGAGCGGGAGTTGGGATCACCAGTTCGTCCACAGACGATGTTCAAGTTAATGGGGTGACTGTACAGGGAGCAAGCACGACTGATACTGGCTTGAATCTAGTGGGTGGTGCTGAATTTAACGCCGGTTCTCTACGTCCCTTCGTACAGGGGCAATTCACGGTCGTAGGAGACATCGATCGCTTCGGAATCACGGGCGGTCTTCTCTTCTATCTGTAGAAAGGTGGCAGTCTTTTCATCCTTATTTCCGTCGGGTCCAGACGTACTGGACCCGGCGGTTTTACGATTTTATGCGTCTCTGCTCGTTGTTAGGTGGGCAATGGTCGCGCCCCACCCACTCGCGTCTGTGGCTTTGTTAAAGTCCCGAACCAGCGGGTGATCGTCGAGGATGCTGCGTACCTGACGGCGCAGGGTTCCGGTGCCCTTGCCGTGGATGATTCGGACCTCCGTCAATCCCTTCTCGTGGCAGGCACGGAGGTACTCCGGCACGAGACGTCCCACGTCGGAGGGATCGAAGACGTGGAGGTCCAGGACACCATCGATCGGGTACTCTTTCATCGGGGGGCGGGTCTGGCGCGTGGAGTAAGTGAGCTAAGGCGACCTGCAAAGGCTGCGTGCGCTCCAGGGAGTGCGTCTGCCTCCAGTGGAGCCGCTGTAAGAAAAATCCTACTGTTCGGGACGCTTGAAGAGCCACACTCGGTTGTCCCTTCCAACGGCGAGAGAGTCGCCACTCATTGGTCTCTTGCTGACCCCACGCTGGGATGGGTGCGAGAGCGGTGAGTAGCATGAGAAGCCTGACGAGATGGGCGCGCGTGGGAAACGAAGGGGTCGTATCGGACTGGGGGTGCGTATTTCACCGAGCTGTGGGCTCGATTTATCGTGAGTGACGAACGTATACAGGGACTTTCGTGGGAAGTTGAGAGAACTCGTCCGGCGGGGCGGATTGGCGCCAAACGGATGGAATACGCACCGAAGTCGCCTCTAGGTAAGGGGGGCGGTCCGGTTTGACCGCCGACAAAGAGAAAAACGGGTCGGGTTCCTGCGACGAATGGGTGTGGTCGAAGCGAACCCTGCATCCGAATGTAGAGCAGCCGAGAGGGGCCGGTCGGGCGAATCGATTTCCGGAGGGATATTTGATAG
>PXTG01000092.1 GCA_003023365.1 Bacteroidetes bacterium QH_7_62_13
GCGGGTGGAGGGGGTGCGCGAGGCCATTAATGCATTCGGGCCGGTGGTAGCGAGCCGGGGCGTGGCCCAGCTGTCGGCGTACCTCGATCTTTTCCTGGGGTCGCTCTTGGCCGTGGGGGCGCTCAGCGCGCTCCGCTACGCACAGCTCCTCTACATGCTGCCAGTGAGCCTCTTCGGCATGTCGGTGGCGGCCTCCGAGTTGCCCGAGCTCTCCCGGCTGACGGAAGAGAAGGTGGCGGCATTTACCGCTCGGCTGCGGCGCTCCCTCCGCCAGATTGCGTTCCTCACCGTGCCGACGGTGGTCGGCTACCTGGCGTTCGGGGTGCTCCTCGTGGGTGCGTTGCTGCGAACGGGACAGTTTCAGGAGGGCGGCACGTGGCTCGTCACCATCGTGCTGGGCGGGTATGCCTTCGGGATTCTCGCCACCACGCTGTCGCGCCTCCTGCAGAATGCATTCTACGCGATCGGCGACACGACAACCCCAGCCTGGATCGCCGTGACCCGCGTCACGGTCTCGACCGTCGTGGCCGCGCCCGCCATGTTCTGGCTCGACACGATTCCGCTGGCGCGAGTGGTGGGTCCCTCTCCAGGGGATCCGCTGTTTCTCGGGGCACTGGGACTGAGTCTGGGGGCGACCGTAGGGGCGTGGGTGGAGGTCGGGCGCCTGCTTCGTGCCCTCCGCGATCCGATGCCGGAGGCAACCGTTCCGTGGCGGGCCCTCCTCCGTATGACGGGCCTGGCGGTCTGTGCTCTTCTGCCGGCAACCGGTCTTTGGTGGGTCCTGCCCGAGTGGCACGTCCTCTTCGTGGCCCCGATCGTGGTGGGCACCTACGCGTCGGTCTACCTCGCCGCGGCAACCCTGCTCGGCTTTTCGGAAATCGAAGCGTGGACGCGCCGATTCCTGGGATGATGCGCGTCCGTGAACCACCGGAACGGGGATGTCAGTAGCACCTTGCTCAAGCGTCAAGTCGGCTCGCGTTTGCACCCATCGCCCCGCCGTTATGCCCGATTCAGAGGTCGACCTCTCGCCCGGCTCCCTGCTCATCTCCGCCCCCATGATGCAGGACCCGAACTTCCGCCGGACTGTGGTATTAATCTGCGAGCATGAGCCGGGGGAGGGCACGTTCGGCCTCACCCTCAACCGTGAGATTGACGTGCACCTCGGGGACGTGCTTGAGGACTTCGTCGCCTACAACCCGCCCCTCTACCTCGGCGGTCCCGTCCAGCGCGAGACCCTGCACTACATCCACACTCGCCCCCACGACATTCCCGACGGTGTGTCCCTGCCCGGCGATATTACGTGGGGCGGCAACTTCGAAATCGTCCAGCAGATCGTGAAGGGCGGAGGCGCCTCGTTCGACGACCTGCGCTTCTTCCTCGGATACGCCGGCTGGGGCCCCGGGCAGTTGGAGGCGGAGCTCGACGAGGAAGCCTGGATTACGGCCCCCGGCGGCGCCGACCTCATCTTCGACACCGACCCCGACGCCCTTTGGCGAACCGTTCTGCGTCGGATGGGCGGGGAGTACGCCGTGAACTGACGCGCCCCTGACCGGAGCCGTCCCGTCTCGGCATCCGCACGAATACCCAAAATGGATCGGCTCTTGATTCAAATCGCGGGAATCCTTCCGGGACCGGTGCGTGTACATGTCCACCAGTAGCAACGACACCTTCTGGATCGTCGCTTTCGGAACTCATGCCTTCCTGACGCGGCTTGCGTACATCGTCGGCTGGCGTTGCGTACCCGGATTCAGGAACGTCGATTCCATCCCCTTCACCAGTCTGCAGACTCATGCCTGGTACACCCGAAAATACGAAGAAGGAAAACGAGCGAGAGCTGAATTTCTGGGAGAGCCTGTACTTCCCGGAGCTCTTCAAGGGACTCGGCTACTCGTTCAACAAAATCGCCAACGAGCCCACGTATACTTTCGAGTACCCGGAGGAGCAATGGTACCCCCCCGACAGCTATCGCGGTCGACCCGTGCTCGTGGAAGAGGAGGGGCGCCCGCGGTGCGTCTCGTGCAACCTGTGTGCTCGCGTCTGTCCTCCCCTCGCCATCTCCATGCAGTCCGAGGAGGTGAAAAACGTGAAGGAGCGAGAGCCGGACTGGTTTGAGATCAATATGCTCCGCTGCATCTACTGCGGCTTTTGCGAGGAGGTGTGCCCGGAGGAGGCCATCGTGATGTCGAAGGAGTACGACCTCACGTTCCAGAGCCGCGACGAAGCCATCTTCGATCTTCAGGATCTGCTGCGACCTACCGAGCAGCTACAGGACCGGCTCGAATACCTTGACCAGTATAAAAATAGGCAGTTCGGGCAGCAGTGGGAGTTCAAGAAGGAAAACAACCTTCACAGTGTGAAAGACCAGGGATTCCTGGACTGGCTGGCGGCGGAAGGCATGGACGAACTGGAGACGACCCACACCCGCGACGATCGCATGGCGACCGACGGGGAACAGGACTGGGGAAGCAAACGCCACGACCCTCCCCCCAAACCCCACGCCGCTGAATAACGAGCAGGCCTGCCAGAAAGAACGCCCCCGCCCGCGCCCCTCACAACCCTCCTACCGGGATGAGTGAAGTTACGGACATCGAAGACGCACAGGTAGAAAATCCCGAAGCCTTGCGCGACGCGTTGGTCGATCAACTTGCCTACCTCGTCGACGAGATCGAGGCGCTCCGGACCGTCATCGGTGGACTGCCCGAGCAGATCAAGAGTGATCGGCCCGCCCCTGATACCCTCACGATGAAAGAGCTCTACGGCGCCATCGCCACGCTCGACGCCGAGGTACGACGCCCCCGCATCGAACGGATTCTCGACGAGGAGACCCCAACGCTCGACCCTGTCGATCCGGACGAGGAGGTGCGTGAGGCCGGCTGGAACGAGAAGGAACTGCCCGCCATCCTCGACCGCCTCCAGGAGGCCCGGCAAGCACTGGTGGACCGGCTCACAAACCTCCCGCTGGACGCCTGGCACCGTACCGCCACGCTCGACGGAGAGTCGGTGACGCTCTTCGACCTTGCGCACCGCGCGACCCAGACCGACGCCGAGCGGCTCCGCGATCTCGGCCATCGCCTACACGGGGCCCATCTCTCCGATCGCGATGAACCCCTCCCTACCTAGCTGCGGAGGGGGAGATTGGACTGCGATGTTCTTTCTATCTCTTCTCAACCCCACGTCCCACACTCGGAAATGGCAAAAGACACGGGCCCGTCGTACGACGACCTCGCCACGGCCTTCCGGCACGAAAACTTCGATCCCCTCTACTTCTTCTTCGGCGAGGAGACGTTCCTGATCGACGAGCTACAGGAACTGTTGATCGAACACGCCCTGGACCCGAGCCAGCACGACTTTAACCTCGACGTGGTGTACGGCTCGGAGACCGAAGCGTCCGAGGTCGTGGGACTGTGTCAGGGGTTTCCGGCCGGCGCCGAACACCGCGTCGTCGTGGTCCGCGAGTTCGAGAAGATGGCCAACAACCGTCAGTTCAAAGAATACGCGGCGCAGCCGAACCCGAACGCCATTGTCCTGCTGGCCTGCACCGAGAAGCCCAACCTGAGCGCCCATCCCTACCGGGCCTTGAAGGAGAACGCAACCTGGTCGGAGTTCGAGTCCCCGTACGATAACGAAATGCCGGGCTGGATCCAGGATTACGTAAGCGGGCAGGGCTACGAAATCGAGCCGAAGGCCATCCAGATGCTGGCCGACTTTGTGGGTACCGACCTCCAACGGGCCGCGAGCGAAATCGAGAAGCTGATGACGTTTGCCGGGGACCGTACCCGTCTCACGGCCGACGACGTGCTTGCCGCCAGTGGGCAAACGCGCGAGTTCAACGTTTTCGAATTGCAGAACGCCCTCGGAGAGGGCCGCCACGCCGACGCCGAACGCATCGCCGAACGCATCCTGCAACAGGCGTCCAGCCCGCAGAGTGAGGCCGTCATGATGGTTGCGGTGCTCAATGGGTATTTCGACAAGTTGTGGAAGCTACAGGACCCGGAGGCCCAGCGCAAAAATAAGTACGAAGTCGCCAAACTCATCGGCGTACCGCCCTTCTTTGCGGACGAGTACAAGCAGGCCGCCCAGCACTACACGCGCTCGGCCATCGCCGACGCGTACAGCGCGCTCCTCGCCGCCGACTACGAACTCAAAGGAGGGGCTTCCCGCGACGCCTCGCTCATCCTCACCCTTCTCCTGCGCCGCCTGCTTCCCCCAAACGCCCGTCCGGCTGCCGCCTGAGCACCCCGTCGGGGTTCTCCCTCAACGCTGGATGGAGCGAGGGAGCGCTCCCTCCCCCTCGTTTTCCTCTGTCCAACAGGGGGGCGGACGCATCGCCGATCGTGAACCACCGAAGCACATCCGAGAAGGAAACAAACACCCCCCGGGGGCATAC
>PXTG01000098.1 GCA_003023365.1 Bacteroidetes bacterium QH_7_62_13
CCCGACATGGACACCAACTTCAACTTTGACCGTGATGATTGGCACTTTGGAGAGGGGGACGCTCCGTCCGGTCAATTGGACTTTACGACTGTGGCCCTCCACGAGATTGCCCATGGCCTGCACTATCTCAGCCTCTGTCGGTACCAGGAGAACCAGGGGACCGGGAAGTGCACATTTGAGTTGAGCGACGGCAGTCGGGCGGCAGGGATTTACACTGAATCTCTTTTTGAGCAGGACAATGATGAACTGGCTGCGCTGACCAACGAGTCGATATACCCCGATAGTTCGCAAGAACTCGGAAATGCACTCACGGGGGACCAATTGGTGTTTACGGGAGAACGAACAGATGCAGTCGCCGACGCGAGAAGCTCCGGGCCAGTTCCGCCGAAGGTATATGCTCCGTTCAACTACCAGGCTGGATCAAGCATCTCTCACCTCAATGAAGCGACGTACCCCTCAAACAGCGAGAATGCGTTGATGACGCCGACCGTCGAGGCGGCCGAAACCAATCGGAATCCGGGTCCCATCGTTTGTGGACAATTAGCAGATGTGGGATGGCCCCTGGCGTCACAGTGCAATCAGTTTTTTCAGAACTTTGTTGACTTCCGCTTCAAAGCGTCGTCGGAGACAGATGAATCGAGCGTGATGCTGGATTGGGAGGCGCCCGACGGCGTTAGTGTTCGAGAGTATCGGGTTGAGGTCGCGCGATTCGGCGGCGATTTTGAGACTGTAAAGTCGGGGTTTTCCAGTACAAAGAAGACGATTTCAAATCTGGGACTTGGGCGGTTTTCGTTCCGGGTTCGATGGATTGCGAATGATGGGAGTGAGAACGTATCCCTCAGGACCTTATCGAAAACAATCAACCTGGAGGAAGAGGATCTGACCGCGGAACGTGCCGGGCGGGATGAACAGGGGCGTGCCACCGTTGAGTTGGGCTGGAATGTGCCCGACGGAACGCCGGAAAGCTTTAGCTATCGCGTGGAGCGGGCCCCGAGAGGGAATCAGGACTTCCGTACGATAGGGACAACTTCGCAGCGGGCGTTTACCGCTCGGGGACAGACGCCGGGTCAATACGAGTACCGCATCGTCTCGGAGGACGGGAACGGAAACGCACTGTCGAGTGATACGAAGCCCGTCGACATCGATTTTGAGGGGTCGGTCTTCATTACGGGGCCGTTCCCCAACCCTACTCAGAATCAAGCTGCGGTGGAACTTACCGCGAAAGAGGATCAGGATGTGACCGTCGAAGTGTTCAACACGCTCGGGGAGCGTCTTTTCGTCGAAGAGCGTGAGCTCGTCGCGGAGCGTCCCGTTCGCCTGGACTTCAACTCCGTTGATTGGCGTCGGTGGGGGAGCGGAATGTACATCATTCGAATCTCCGGCCGCGAATTCACGAAGACCCGAGAGATGGTTGTCGTGCGCTAGCTGGCGTCATCAACAACGTCCTCGGCGGTCTCCTCGTCCAATTTTCCGTTGGTGGCGGGCTCTTCGGCTTCGTCCGAATTCTCGTCCTCCGGCTCCGTGTCGGCGACGCGGGTGACGTCGGCGATGGCGTCCCCGCCCTTCAGGTCGATGACCTGCACGCCCTGCGTATTGCGGCCCATCGTGCTGATTTCTTCTACCCGGGTGCGGATCATAATGCCGTCTTCGGTGATGATCATCAGGTCCTCGTCGCCAAGCACCCCCTTGATGGAGACAAGGTCGCCAGTGCGGTCGGTCCGGTCCAGGGTGATGAGGCCTTTGCCGCCGCGCCCCTGCACGCGGTAGTTGCCGAGCTCGGTGCGCTTGCCGTAGCCCTTCTCCGCGATTGCCAGCACGTCGAGGTCGTCGTGCATCTCGGGCGGCACCGAGATCATGCCGACGAGCTCCTGGTCGCCGGGCAGCTTCATACCGCGGACGCCCCGCGTGTTGCGGCCCATCGGGCGGGCGTCCTCTTCGTCGAAGTGAACGGCCCGCCCCCCGGAAGAGGCCACGACCACTGTGTTGTCGTCCCCGGTAAGGGAGGCCTCAATGAGCTGGTCGTCTTCGTCGATCTTTATGCCGATGATGCCGCCACTCCGTGGTCGGCTGTAGGCTTCCAGGGCGGTCTTTTTGACCTGCCCTTGCCGCGTGGCTGCGAGGACATAGTGGTTGTTGAGAAACTCCTCGTCCTCAAACTCCTCCTTGCTCACACTGATGACGGCCCGTACGCTGTCGTCGGGGTCGATGTCGATAAGCTGACGGATCGAGCGTCCCTTGGCCGTGCGGCTTCCCTCCGGAATCTCGAACGGGCGGAGCCAGAAGCATTGCCCTTTGTCGGTAAAGAGAAGGAGGACGTCGTGCGAGTGGCACACGTAGAGGTGCTCGATGAAGTCGTCCTCCCGCTTCCCGGTGCCCCGCATGCCCACCCCCCCGCGGCCCTGCGTGCGGTACGTGTCGATGGGCGTACGTTTTGTAAGGCCCTGCTGGGTGATGGTGACGACGACGTGCTCCCGCTCGATCAGGTCCTCGATGATGATGTCGTCGCCGCCCGTGTAGTCGATCTCGGTTCGACGCTCGTCGTCAAAGCGCTCTTTCACGTTCAGGAGTTCTTCCTTGACGATCTCCATCCGGCGGTCGCGGCTGGAGAGAATGTGCTTGAGCTCCTTGATCTTCTCCAGGATGTCTTTGTACTCCCCAACGATCTTTTCGCGCTCCAGTCCGGTGAGACGGCTTAGTCGGAGGCGAAGAATTGCGTTGGCCTGCTCCTCGGTGAGCCAGTGGCCCTCCTCGGGCTGTTGGACAATGTCGTCGTAGTCGTCCCCCAGGAGTTTCTGCACCGTATCCTGCTCCTTATCCGCCTCGACGGGCGGGGTGAGCGGCACGTTGATTTCGTTCAGATCCGCCTCGCTCAGTGTGTCCGGGTAGCGGCCTTCGCGAAGGTTTTGTCGGGCCGTCTTGGTATTCGGCGAGTGGCGGATGATGGCAATGACGGCGTCGAGGTGGTCGAGCGCCAGCGTGAGTCCCTCCAGGATGTGGGCCCGGTCCTGCGCCTGGTCCAGGTCGTATTCCGTACGGCGCACCACAATTTCGTGGCGGTGGTCTACGTAGTGCCGGATGGCGTCCTTCAAGTCTACGACCTGGGGCCGCCCGTCGACCAGCGCGACCATGTTGACGCCGAATGTGTCTTGCAGTCGCGAGTGCTTATAGACCTGGTTCTTAACGATTTCGGCGTTCGCGCCCTGCTTGAGTTCGATGACGATGCGCAGGCCGTCGCGGTCGCTCTCGTCGCGCAGGTCGGCGATGCCCTCGATCCGGTCCGCACGCACTCGGTCGGCGATCCGCTCCACCTCGCGGCTCTTGTTCACCTGGAACGGAAGCTCGGTGACCACCAGTGCATCCCGTCCGCTTCGAACCTCCTCCTCGTGCATCTTCGCCCGCATGACGACGCGGCCGCGACCCGTATGATAGGCGTCATAGACGCCCTCGTAGCCGTAGATGATGCCGCCGGTGGGGAAATCCGGGGCCGGGAGGTGGTCCATGAGGTCGGTAATTTCGATCTCCGGGTCGTCGATGTAGGCGACCGTCGCGTCGATGGTCTCGCCCAGGTTGTGGGGCGGGATTTTGGTGGCCATTCCCACGGCGATCCCGTCGGCTCCGTTTACGAGCATGTTGGGGAAGGCGGCCGGGAGCACGACGGGCTCCTCCATCGTCCCGTCGAAGTTCTCCTGCGTGTCGATGGTTTCCTTGCCGATGTCGTTCATCATTTGCTCGGCGATCCGCGTCATGCGGGCCTCCGTGTACCGCATTGCCGCCGCCGAGTCGCCGTCGACCGACCCGAAATTTCCCTGCCCGTCGGCCAGGGGGTAACGCATGGAGAAGTGCTGAGCCATACGGACGAGCGTGTCGTACACCGACGAGTCGCCGTGTGGGTGGTACTTTCCGAGCACCTCGCCGACGATACGGGCGCTTTTCTTATAGCTTGCCCCTTGCGTGAGGCCGAGCTCGTGCATGCCGTAGAGCACTCGGCGGTGTACAGGCTTCAGTCCGTCCCGCACGTCCGGCAATGCACGGCTTACGATGACGGACATCGAGTAGTCGATGTAGGAGGACTTCATCTCCTCCTCGATGTTGATCGGAATGACGCGACTGTCGTCCGCTTCCATGCTCTGGATAGGGATCTATAAACAGGTAGAGAAGGAGCAGGCGTCACGCGTGCACACCCGCGCATGTAGTAATGTAAAAATACACTCGGAAAAGTGCCACCGTACGCGGCTCAAGTTGGGAGGGCGATCCGCTTTTGATACGGTCGTCACCTGCCGCATCGACGGTGGACGTACTGGTGAACTGGAGGAGGGGGGAGACGTAGGAAACCCTCGTCTCGCCCCCAACTACCTTGTTTGCCCCTCGTATGGACTGCTGGACATGCCCCTACCGGTGGGCGACACGACTCGGTGGGTGCCTTGTCTTGATTTTGACTCTCGCCATGTCCGCCGCCTACTCAACGCCCTCCGAGGATACCAGCCGTGCGCCCAATAGATTTGACCTACAGGGGCACCGCGGTGCCCGGGGCCTTGCCCCGGAGAACACAATTCCCGCCTTCCGGCGGGCTCTGGAGATTGGGGTGGCCACCTTGGAAATGGACGTCGTTGTGGCGGGGGACGGCACGGTGGTCGTGTCCCACGAGCCCTGGATGGCCTCAGAAAAATGTGTGTCGCCCGACGGGGACCGGATCGCGGATGTAGACCGCCACAACATCTATGAGATGGCCTACGATGACGTGGCGACCTACGATTGCGGGAGTCAGCAGTTGAAAAACTTTCCCGAGCAAGAGCCCCAAGCGGCCCGGAAGCCCCGGCTGCGCGACGTGATTCGAATGGCGGAGGCGTACACCCGAGATCACAATCGAGGTCCGGTGTTCTACAATATCGAGGTCAAGAGTCGCCCCGAGTGGGACGGCACGTATCATCCCAAGCCGAGGGGGTTCGTCGAGCGGGTCCTCACTGCGGTTACGGAGGCGGGGGTAGCGTCCCGAACGACGATACAGTCTTTCGACGTGCGTAGTTTAGAGCACGTGCATCGGCTGAACGCGCCGGTGCGAACGGCCTTTCTTGTCGGGTGGGCGGCGAATGATGGGGGGGCGGAAAACGTGGAGGCCCTCTCTTTTCTGCCCGACATTTACAGTCCCGATGTACGTCTCGTGGACGAGAACTTGGTGACGACGCTTCGGGCGCGCGGCGTACAACTTATTCCCTGGACGGTGAATGAGATTGATGCGATGAAACGCCTCCTCCGCCTCGGCGTCGATGGGTTCATCACCGATTATCCGAACCGGGGACGGGCGGTGCTCGACGAGTACACGGCGAAGTAGACCAGCCGGGGGGCGCAAGACGGAACGTCAGACTTCCGGGATCTCCACGCGATCTATTTTTCTGCTGCTTTTCCTTGCCATCGTTCTGCGTCAATGATATGCTTGTGTGAGGGATTGCACCGGGGGTGAAACTGGCTATGACGACCCCTACCTTCAGGCGTCCTACACCACCGTCGCCGACTTTATCACCACGCCCCCACAGACCGTTGAACCTGACCGTAGTTGCGAACCGTGTTCCCATTCGAGAGACGGATGAGGGGTGGGAAACCTCCGTCGGGGGACTCACGACGGCCCTGCTCCCTGTGCTTGAAGAACAGGGGGGGACCTGGGTTGGCATGGGGGAGAACCCTGGTTTGCCGGAACGACAAAACTACCCGGCCGACGATCCCGATTTCCTGGTTCGCCGCGTGCCGCTCAGTACCGACGAGCTCGACGGCTACTACTACGGAATGGCCAATCAGATTCTTTGGCCCCTGTCCCACTATCTAACGCAGCACTTGAATCTGGAGGATCAGTTCATCGAGACCTACCGGCACGTCAACGAGCGCTTTGCGGCGGCCGTGTTGGAGGAAACGAACGGGGGGAAAGACGAGGTCATTTGGCTTCAAGATTACCACCAGATGCTCTCGCCGGGTTACATCCGGGCGGAGCGACCCGACGCCACCATTGGCCACTTTTGGCACATTCCATGGCCGGCGATGGAGGTTTTTCGCATCCTCCCGTGGTCTCGCGAACTGCTCCGCGGCATGCTCGGCTGTGACCTGATTGGCTTCCACGTAGAAGAATACGTCGGCAACTTCATCGAGAGCGCGGAGGTGCTGCTCGGGGCGGATGTGGAAGGGAACACCATTCGCTATCAGGGTCACGAGACGCGCGTCGAGGCCCACCCCATCGGCATCGATGTCGAGCGGTTCAAGATGATGGCCCGCGATCCCTCCATCGAAGAGAAGGCCGAGAAATTTCGTGAACGAATGGGGACCGAAAACATCGTGATCGGGATTGACCGGCTCGACTATACGAAGGGCATTCGTTCGCGGATGCTTGCCTTCGAAAAGTTCCTGGAGGAGAACCCGGAGTATCACGGCGACGTGAGCTTCTTCCAGATTGCCACGCCAAGCCGCACGGAGCTGGAGTCGTACCAGAAGATCCGGCAGGAGGTGGACGAGGTGGTGGGACGTATTAACGGTCGATTTGCTCGTAGCAACTGGGTGCCGGTCAACTATCGCTACCGTACCTACACGCAGTACGAGCTCTGTGCGTTCTACCGAGCGGCCGACGCGGCACTCATTACACCGCTTCGGGACGGGATGAACGTCGTCACGCAGGAGTTCGTGACGGCCACACAAGACGGGGTGCTCATCCTGTCGGAGCTTACGGGTGCGGCCTATTTACTCCCCGAGGCCCTTCAAGTCAATCCCTACGATTTGAGGGGACTCGCCGATTCCATCCGTACGGCGCTGGAAATGCCGACGGACGAGAAAAAAGATCGCTTGCGGGGGCTCAAACAAACGATCGAGGAGCTCGACGTGCACAACTGGGCCGATAATTTTCTCACAGCCTTGGGGCGTCAACGCTAGGAGACAGGACGTCATTCGGGGGGAGGGAATCGGCGGAGTGAAGGGCATTCGGGAACGGATGCACTTGCTCCTTCCTTCCGTTCCACCGCAGCAGGGAGGAGCGCCATGAGCGCCCCTGTTCTATACACTCAACCGAACAGGTTTTCCTCATGCCTCCGGTCGTCGATGATCCCCTCTTTTTTCTTGATTACGACGGCACCCTAGCGCCCATCGTTGACGATCCGGATGCTGCGGTGCCGCATCCCGACGTTCCCGGCCTGCTCCGCACACTTGACGCTCAGTATCCGGTTTGGATCGTAACGGGGCGGGACCTGCACGCCCTCGCGTCGTTTCTGGATCAGCCGCTCAGGGCCATCGGGCTTCACGGGGCCCAGCGGGGCATTATTGGTGGGGACGTGGAGCAGTTCATGTCGGAGGAGGCTGCGCAGGCCCTGGATCGTTTGCACACGTCCGTGCCGGCGATGGACGGTATAGAAATTGAGCAGAAGGGGCAGTCCTTTGCCGTTCACTACCGGGGCGTGGACCGGGTTTCAGAAGCCGAGGCCCGCCTGGAGCGTTGGCTCGACGACCTCCCGGACGTGCTGGATGTGATTTGGGGCAAAAAGGTGGTTGAGCTCCGGCCCAGCGGGCTCACGAAGGGCACGGCCGTACAACGGGTTGTGGGGCAGCACCCGGCCCGAACACCTGTGTACCTGGGCGACGACACCACCGACGAGGATGCGTTCGCCGTCCTGCAGGATCTGGATCGCGAAGTGGTAACCGTGCGGGTTAGAGAGGAAGACACGTGCGCCGACTATCGACTTGCGGGCCCCGAGGAAGTGGTGACATACCTGCGTCGGTACGTGCCGTCGTGAGAAGTGTGCACGTCGTACGACGTGAAATCCTCTCCCGGATCCGAAAGCGATCATGACCAATGGGGCGTCTCACCTACACCCTCGTCTTTCAACAACCCTATCTTGATGACCAACTACGCCCACCCCGAGGTTCTCGTGTCCACCGACTGGGTCGCCGAACGCGTCGACAGCACCGATGGCCTCCGCCTCGTCGCGGCAAACGAAGATGAGGCCCTCTACGAATCGGGACACGTTCCCAATGCCGTTCCCATCGACTGGGTGCAGGAACTCCAGCAGGAAGTCGTGCGCGACCTTGTTGACAAGGCGGGGTTTGCCGACCTGTGCGAGAACAAGGGGATCTCCGACGACACTACGGTGGTGATTTACGGGGACCAGAGCAACTGGTGGGCCTGCTACGCCTTTTGGGTGTTCACGCTCTACGGGCACAACGACGTTCGTCTCATGAACGGGGGGCGAGAGAAGTGGATCGCTGAAGGGCGGCCCCTCTCAACGAGGCGTCCCGATCACTCCGAGCGAAACTACACGGCTTCGGAGCAGGATCTCTCGATTCGGGCTTTTCGTGACCAGGTGCTCCGGCACGTGCAGGCCGGCGGCCCACTGGTAGACGTGCGCTCACCGGAAGAATATCGAGGAGAAGTTCGCTTTCTCCCCGAATACCCCGACGAAAGTACCCTGCGGGCCGGGCACATTCCTGGGGCCGGCAACGTGCCCTGGGAGCACTCGGTGCGGGACGACGGCACCTTCCGGTCGCGGGCGGAGCTGGAAGAGATTTACGAGAACGATGCTGGCCTGGACGACCACACCGAAACCGTTACGTACTGCCGCATTGGGGAGCGCTCGAGTCTGACCTGGTTCGTGCTACGCTACCTACTGGGCTTCGATCAGGTGCGCAATTACGACGGGTCCTGGTCGGAGTGGGGCAACCTGGTGGGCATGCCCATTCAGCGGGTTGACGGACGAAACGAGGCGTAGCTCTGGCGTGCTTGCCGGTTTTGGGATTTGGAGGCTAATGCGGGTCCACGGTCGAGTCACGAAGAACTGGAAACCGGCGTGAGACTCACGCCTCGTCGGACACGCTCCGGATCACCGTCAGTAACTCGGAGAGCATCATGGCCGTCGCGCCCCACACCGCGTGTCCCTCCACGTCGTAATACGGGACCTCTACGGTCGATCCGTGGAGCATCCAGGGCTTAACGACGCGCGACTTCGGATCCAGGAGATCGCTTAGCGATGCGCGGAGAATCTGATCGACTTCACGATCCGTCGGCGAGAGAGGGGGGACGTGGTCGACGACGCCGACGTGTGGATGGACACAGAAGTTTGACGGGGGAATGTAAAGAGGGGTCAGGCAGCCCAACCTGTCGACCGATTGCGGGTCGAGGTCAATTTCCTCCTCCGCTTCCCGGAGCGCAGTCTGCGCGAGTGATTCGGATCCCTCACGTTGTCCCCCCGGGAACGAGATTTGACCGGCGTGGTCGGGAAGCTCCTCGCGCCGCACGGTAAGTACGACGGCGGGGGAAGCGTTCGGTTGAGGCACTAGTAGGGCGAGGACACCCGCCTCGCGGCAGTCCTTGCCCCGGGGGGAGAGTGCCGCTTGCCGTGCCGGGGAGCGGGGGGCCATCCTGGCGTGGGCCTCGTGTCCCGGAAGTGCGCGGCGGAGGCGGGAGGGAAGGCGGTCGTGAAGGAACTCGAGCGGAGGAGGCATGACACCCCGAGGAAGGTGCAGGTCGTGGAGAAAGTTCCCGACGAATAACCAAGTCTGGGTACCGAACAAATACAAAACCCCTGACCGGGTCGAAGCCGGTCAGGGGTCATCGGTAGTCGCGCTCACGCACTTGACGAGCGTGGGCTCCACACGAACCCGTTACTGAATCTCAATCTGTCGGGTCTTCTCTTTCTCCGTCTTCGGGACACTGATGGTGAGCACACCGTTGTCGTAGGTGGCCGTGATGTCCTCCGTGTCTACCGTGCGCGGAAGCGTGAAGGAGCGGTAGAACTGCCCGAAGGAGCGCTCGACGCGGACGTACTCTTCGTTCTCGTCGGTGCGGTCGCTCGTGCGCTCCCCACTGATGGTGAGCTGATTGTCCTTGTAGTTGATATTGAGGTCCTCTTTGCTCAGGCCCGGTACGTCGAGGTGGAGGCGGTAGTTGTCCTCCGTCTCGATAAGGTCGGTACGGGGGGCCCAGACCGCCTGTCGGGACGTGGATTCGTCGCTCTCCCGAGAGGGAAAGAACTGCCCGAAGACGCGGTCAATCTCGCGCTGGAGATCATTCAGGTTACGGTTGCGGGTGCGGCTCAAGCTCGTCATGGATGGTATGGATTGATCTGTTCAGGGATCGTGAGGATTAAGGACAAGGGAGGAGTTCAACCCTTGCCTTTACAACTCATCGATCATACGATGCAATCGACATACCACCCCAAACTTTTCCCCAAATGTCCTGCCAGTACGACGGAGAAGTCCGACGGAAAGGCACGCTCGCCGAACCGGGACGACGTTGTGACTGAACTGCGCTGTCAGGCACGTCAACCCACCAACCGACAAAATATAGGGGGCTGACAAAGATGGCAGAGCGCGTTCCCCATCATTTGCGGCCCACCAGTGTGGTTGAACGCTGAGCCGTCCGCGGCCCCGGTAGGGAGTCGACCGGGAGTGTAACTAGCAGATGGCAGGACGTACGGTTCCTTCCGCGGTTCCGAAGCCCACGCGGTATCCGTCGCCCTGCGCGTGGCCTTTCAGAATGACCCGGTCGCCATCTTCGAGGAAAGCACGCGTCTCTCCACTGGGAAGCTCTACTGGATTTTCCCCGCGCCACGAAAGCTCAAGCATGCTTCCGTAGCTATCCTCCGTCGGACCGCTGATGGTGCCGGAGGCCATGAGGTCGCCGGGCTTCGTGTTGCAGCCGTTGACGGTATGGTGCGCGAGTTGCTGCCGAACCGTCCAGTACATGTGTTTGAAGTTCGACCGGCAGACGGTGTGGGCGGTGTCCATCCCTTCGGTCTGCAGGTCTACCTCCAGGTTGACGTCGAAGGCCCAGTCGCCATCGTCTCGTAGGTAGTCGAGAGGCTCCGGCTCTTGTTCGGGACCCGGAACCCGGAACGGATCCAAAGCCGCCGTGGGCACAATCCACGGTGAGATGGTCGTGGCGAAGCTCTTTCCGAGAAAGGGACCGAGCGGGACGTACTCCCAGCCCTGGATGTCGCGTGCGCTCCAGTCGTTGACCAGGCAGAAGCCGAAGATGTGGTCCGCCGTGTTCTCGATCGGAATCGGCTCTTCGCGGGTATTGCCTGGACCTGTGAAAAACCCGACCTCAAGCTCAAAATCCAGTAGCTGAGTGGGCCCGTACACAGGCGGTTCGTCATCGTCGGGGCGTGTCTGGCCGCAGGGACGTCGTACGTTGTCGCCGCTCAGGATGACGCTGCTGGCCCGCCCGTGGTAGCCCACCGGTAAGTGCTTCCAGTTGGGCTTCAGGGCGTTCTCGGGCCCTCGAAACATGGTTCCTACGTTCCGGGCGTGATGCTCCGACGAGTAAAAATCCGTATAGTCGCCAACCTCAACCGGCAAATGGATGGTGACTGTGTCCCGATCGTGGAGGACCTTCTCGCGGAGGCCCGAGTCGTCGCGGAGTTCAGGGGTATCGGCCCGCAGTAGCGTGTGGACGCGTTCGCGAACGGTCGACCACACGGGCTTGCCCAGAGACATGAAGGTATTCAGCGACGACTGGGCGAAGGGCCGCTTGTCCGCCACCACGGAGTGGTCAAAGGCGCCTTCGGCGTTGAGGAGAGCGAGGTCGAGCACATGCTCACCAATCGCAACGCCGACCCGAGGGGTCGACGAGTCGGGCGGTGAGAAGATGCCGTACGGAAGGTTCTGGATGGGAAAAGGACTCTTCTCTTCGACCTCAAGGAATGACGAGAAAGAGGGGTCGGTGGTTGGGTCGCTCATGGACGTCGAGTAAAGAGGGTGAAGGAAGAAAGAAGAACAAGAAGGTCGGACGAGATGGAGTGCCCCCGTCGATAAGAAGGACTAGAGCATATCCAGATCCCGCAGGTGGTCAACCGGTTCCTCAAAGCTACAACTTCCGAACGAGAGGGCAAGATGTTGTCGTGTGTGACGGATGCCCTCGATCGATGCGCCTAACTCTTTCCAGGAAAACGCCTCCTTCTCAAACCGGAAGTTGTTTGCCGCGTCTTCAGCCAAGATGGCTCGGACCTGGTCCGCATCGAGCCGGTGTTCGGCGGCGAGGACGGACGCCGCAAAGATGTTGATGAAGCCATGCATCTCTGTATCCAAGCCGTCGTCGTAGTGGCGGATGGGGTGGTGGAGACCGGCCGTGGCCTTGAATGGAACGCCGGCGTCCCGGCACGCCGTAATCAAGGCCGCGGATCGAGCAGGCACGGCCTGTGCGCTATTGTGGTCGGCAACGGCCGCACAGATGGCAGGTAGTTGGTCGACTGCTTCGGCCCGGAGAGGGAGCTCGAAAAAGAAGTCGAGTTGAGCGGTTCCTGCCTCGACGATGTGCTGATCCACCGCTTCCAGGAAGGACGCTACGTCGGCCCTGGCACTGCCGATCAGGGAAGACGGGATCGGGACCTCCATGATGTCGGCCTCGGCCCGTCCTCCGTATTCCTCGTCGAAGGCGTCGATCACCTCAAGGTCACGATCTAAAGCATTGAGAAACGCATCCTGATCGTTTCCACCGGTCCCAAGCACGGAGAATCGGTACGGGTCCTCCCCCGAAAAGTGACGCTGAAAAGGAGTGAGGTCGGAGAGTCGACGTACCGGAAGCACAAACCGAGATAACATCCAGGCCTCGCGCTCTTCTCGGTAGTCTGCGTAGTTTTGGATTGCCCGAGGGAGCGACAGGTCGGCGGGGGGAAAAAGGCCGGCGTAATCCAAGATCTCACCGAGGAGGGTCTGAAGACTCGGAGGGACGAGGGACGGGGAGGAGTCGGTTGATTCCATCGAAACAGGAGAATGGTTCGGGAAGAACGTGACGGCGAAGCCAACCGTGGCAGGAAGGGGCCGCGGAACCAATGTCGTCGGTGAGCACTTGCACGTGTATCGGACCGGTAACAGTATCGTTCAGTCCCAACAAGCTCTTCGTTTGGCGCCCTTCCAAGAAAGGAAGACCGTCGAGCAGTTACAATACGAAGCCAAAATGTCTCCAAGGCCGACCCAACCCAGTGAGGTTGACAGGTGCCGACTTACGGAATAGATGGGCCCAGGGACTTGTGGTCGCGGAGCCGGTTTATCCTTCGTCTCGCGGTTCCTATCTTCCGTACTGGAAAATGAGAGGCCGCTAGCACGGAGGCAGTTGGATCACAGAGTGGCGACTTGATGGGCCGGTAGGACCACAGTGGTCTTCTTGACTTTCGAAAATGCATTTCCACTTCCAACGGTTTTGAACACGACATGATCGTAGGGAAGCACACAGCGGTGTGGATCCTCGTCAGTACCGGGGCCGTCCTCCTTTCCTTTGCGGGCTGCAGCAATCTGAGTGGAGGAGCGGAGTCGGCGCTGGAAGAGGGACAGTACCAGGAGGCGTTGTCGAGGGTGGATGAGACTCTCGACCGGGACTCGTCGGACGTTGAAGCCTATCTGATGCGGGCGAAGGTACTGCGTCGTATGGCGGACAGTACCATGGCACCTGACGAGTACAAAGCGCTCCACCGGCGGGCGTGGGAGGCGGAAGAACAGGCCCTTTCTTTCGGGGAGGGGGCCAGTCTTCGGGAGAGAGTTCAGGACCGCCGACGGCAGATTTACGACCAAGAAATGAGTCGGGGCGAGAAAGCGTATAACTTGGCCAACAAGAACAATCAACAGGATCTCTATCGCCAGTCCGCGGCCTTCTTCGGTGCCGCCGGAACGATCTATTCGGATTCTGCGCGGCCTGTTCTAAACGAAGCGTACTCACGGCTCCGCACGGAACAGCGGGAGAAGGTGATCCCCGTTCTGGAGCAATACGTAGAACGAGCCGACACCGCAGCGAAGAAGGCCTACAAGATCCTTGGTCAGTTGTATTTGGAGGCCGATCGAACCCCAGAAGGCATTGAGATGCTTGGGCAGGCGGTTCAAATGTACCCTGATGATCGGGACCTCCAAGCGCTCCGCCTCAATGCCTACAATCAGTCAGGAAATGTAGATCAGGCGTTGGATGCCTATCGGGCGTTCATCGAAAAGCAACCAGATGTTGCAAGGTATCGATACAATTACGGTTCACTCTTGCTCAAAGCAGAGCGGTACCCCGAAGCAATTGCCCAGTTGGAGAAGGCGATTATGATCCAACCCTCTCATCTCGAAAGCCAGTATAACCTGGGAGCGGCATACATCAACGCAGCGTTGGCCCGGGACGACAGCATTGCTGCCCTTGAAGACGGAAAGATCAATCTTCCGGAGACCGACAAAGAAGCGCAGATCCGGGCGCTAACGGACAAGCGGCAAGCTTTATTCGAGAACGCCATTCCGCCCCTCCGGCGGGTCCGAAGGATGGCCGGCGCTGAATTTCAAGACATCCGTCAGGATGCGTGTCGGGCGCTGATGGTCGCGTACATCCAGACAGATCGGCCCAACCGGGCAGCACAGGTTGAGACCTGTTCCGGATTTGCGAAACCGACCAACTGACAACTGTTTGTTCCGGGCATAGTATGCGAACGCAGTGTTCGGGAATGGGCAGGGAATGAATAATCTCGCTCCATTCCGCTTTCCGGGAGAACGCCTTCGTTCACCGCGAGCATTGAACGAGTGGCCCAGAAAGTTCACGGAGGGCTGACGGAATTCTTGTTGCATACCCTTCCTGAACTACCTAATTTAACTAATCGAATAAATTTACCCTTGCTCGCCACGTACGGCCCGACCGGACAGTTCTGGCGATTTACTTCCACCACCGTCTTTATTCGAGTAATTTGCAACGGAGGACTTCCAATTTATGGATCAGTTACGACGATCAGCACTCTTCGGATTTGTCCTGGGCGCTTTCGTGCTCGGAATCATGTCGGCTTGTTCGACTGGGAATCCCAATCTTTCCCAGGCCGAGTCAGCAATGCAGAGCCAAAATTATGAGCAGGCGCTGGCCGACCTGGATACGGCGATAGCCCAAGACTCGTCGGCCCGGGTGGAGGCGTACAAGATGCGGGCCGACATTCTGCGACAGATGGCCGATAGTACGATGGCGCCCTCGAAGTACAAGCGGTTGTATCGGCAGGCGCGTGCAGCCGAAGACAGTGCGGTGAAATATGATCCGGGGGTTCGCAGTGACGTGGAGGCGAAACAGGAACTGGCCTACTCCCAGCAGTATCAAAAGGGCGCTAAGGCCTTTCAGACGGCTCAACGGAATGCCGATTCCTCAGCGTTTCGGCGGGCCGCTGTGCATTTCGGGGCCGCTGCGGCCACGGCGAAAGACTCTGCGGCTCCAGTGCTCAACGAGGCCTACGCTCTCCTCAACATGGAACGCATGAAGCAGAGTGGATCCATGTCGAGGGCCATTCCGACGCTCGAGCGGTACATCGACATGGCCGGCCAGCCCGATAAGAACGCCTACGACATCTTGAGTTCGTTGTACTTAAAAGACGGGGAAACGGAGAAAGCCATTGACTTGCTCGAGCGGGCCCGTGAGGATCTATCGTCCCGACCGGCTTACTTTCAGCTTAGTGGATCGAGAGGGCTCAACTATTCGGGAACGGTCGAGGAAGGGGGGCGCTCCGAGAGTGTTGAAGGAACTGTGCCGGGGCGCGTGCAGCTCGATTCGGAAGAAGAGGTTTCCGGTACGTTCGAGAAAAAGCAGGAGAAGGGGACACTGCAGATACAGCTGTACTACAGGGGGGCGGTAGTCGTCGATACGAGCACGACGAGTGGTTCGGTGACGCTTTCCCAGAATCTGAGCGAGGCGACCCCCCTCGCGCAGCTCGAAGGACGCCTCTTAAACGCCTACAATCGAGCCGGCAAGACCGAGACGGCAATGACTGAGTATCGGAAGCAGATCGAGAAAAATCCCGAAAATGTGACGTATCGCTACAACTACGGGTCGATGCTGCTGAACGCGGATCGATACGACGAGGCGATTGAGCAGCTCGAAAAAGCGATTGAGCTAGAGCCCGGAAATGAGAAGGCTCAGTACAACCTCGGTGCCGCCTACACGAACAAGGCTAGAGTCATCCAGGATAGCCTTCGAACCGTCGAGGACTCAATTGCGACGATCCGCGACGCGGCGGTGGAGGCAAACCGCGCGCCGACGGACGAGGAAGAGCAGGCGGTGAATGAGTTGAACCGGAAGACGAAGATTCTGGCTCAGAAGCAGCGAACTCTCTATAAGAACGCCATCCCGGCCCTGGAGCGTGCCCGACAACAGTCCGATTCCGGTTCTTCCATCAGGAAGGATGCGTGCCGCGCGCTCGTGACCGCTTACGTGCAGACCAATCGCGTGGAGAAGGCGAGAGAGTACGAGGAGTGTTCGGGAATGAACCTTGATCAGCAAGGGAACTAGCTTCTACCTCAACTGACGGCAGTAGACCCCTATCTTGCCACTGACCAGGGGTTGAGAACCCGGGTCTCCGGAAGGGACCCGGGTTCTCGTACTTTTGGGCCGACAGGTGGGTTGTCGCCCTGCTTCGAACCTTTGTCTGCAATTCTTGACCGACGAACATGTCCGACGACGCTTCATTCTCGCTCGACGACTTGCACTCCGGCTTCGGGACCCGCGCGGTACACGCCGGGCAGCAGCCGGATCCCGCTACGGGAGCGGTCATGACGCCCATTTACCAGACGTCAACCTACGCCCAAGCGGCTCCTGGGGACCACAAGGGGCATGAGTATTCACGGGTATCGAACCCCACACGAACTGCCCTCGAGGGCAACCTTGCCGGGCTTGAAGGGGCGAAGCACGGCATCGCGTTCAGCTCGGGTGTGGCGGGCATCGACGCCATCATGAAAAGCCTGCGACCCGGCGACCACGTAGTGGCCACCGACGACCTCTACGGCGGTACGTATCGTCTCCTGGAGCAGGTCTTTGAACCGCTGGACATCCACACGACCTTCGTGGATATGAGTGATCCGGATCGCGTAGAGGCCGCGTTCACGGAGAACACGAAGCTTCTCTGGGTGGAAACCCCTACGAATCCTCTAATGCGTGTGGTTGATATTGAGACCCTCTGCGAGATGGCGCACGGCCACGACGTGGAGGTGGCGGTCGACAACACGTTTGCCTCTCCCTACCTCCAGCAACCGATTGCCCTCGGGGCCGATATGGTCCTCCACTCGGCTACGAAGTACCTTGGCGGTCACTCCGACCTCATTCTCGGGGCCGTATGTACCGACTCGGACGAATGGGCCGAAAAGCTCCGGTTTCAAGTCAAGAGCACGGGAGCGTCGCCCGGCCCCATGGACGCTTTCCTGACACTTCGGGGGACAAAAACGCTGCATCTTCGCATGGAGCGGCAGTGCGAGAATGCTCGTCACCTTGCCACCATGCTCGATGATCATTCGAAGGTGGGGCGGGTGCGGTATCCCGGGTTGCCGTCGCATCCCGGGCACGAGTTGGCCAAGAACCAAATGAGTGACTTCGGGGGGATGATCTCTTTCGAATTGGCCAACGACGACATGGAAAAGGCCCTGACCATCCTTGATGAGGTAGAGGTGTTCACGCTGGCCGAAAGTCTAGGGGGCGTTGAGAGCCTCATCGAACATCCGGCTTCCATGACCCACGCGTCGATTCCGGCGGACGAACGAGAGAAAATTGGATTGTCCGACTCTCTGATTCGCCTATCCGTAGGCGTTGAGACAATCGATAACTTGGAGGCGGATCTCCGACGTGCGCTCGATCAGGTATGACGGGAGACGGGAAAGGCTTCGCCCTTCTCACTGGGCGCAGGAGTAGTTCCGTCTTGGCCCGGGGTTGCCCCGACGCCTCAGTATTCCGGAGAACTGAGATCGACGAGCAATAGACGTTGGCCGGGAGGATTTGTGTGTCTAGAAGAGGAGGCGTCACCAGCCCATCGTTCCGGGACCGCCCTTGAACGGACCTACGACGTCATCGGTAATTAATCCAGCCGCCGTAGAAGTCCCCTTCTTGATGGCGCACTTCTTCGTCGTCGACGTAGCAGGCGTCCATCTTGCTTGCATAGAAGGCAAGATGATCGGTGAGGGCGCTGTACTGTTCAACGGGATCAGGATATCCCCATGCGGCCCGTGGAGCAGTGCGATCCCCCACAGTCACAGTAAAGTACACCGCACGCCCCTTGAATTCGCACATCGTCGTGTGGGACGTTTGGTCCAGGTACTCGGTAGCGATGTCCTCGGGCGGTAGGTAGTAAACAGGCGGGTGGCTCGTCTCCAGGATGCGTACCGCGTCGGTCGAATCGGCGAGAACCGTATCGGCGAAGACGATCTGCACCCGTCGGTCCGTTGGTTCGATGGCGGGGGGACGAGGATAATCCCAGACGGATTCTTCGTCGGGGCCGGGAGCGGGGCGGTCGGGCATGGAACGGGTCGCTGGTTGAGGTCCCTGGTGGAGAATGAATGGTCGTTTCGGACGGCCGGAGGCGTCCGTGTTTTAGAGAGGCCCACTCTCAGGAAGAGGGGGTTTTCCACCGAGCAGCAATTTGTTCAATTTCCTGGTGAAGTGCACGGTCTTCGGCGACGGGGGCGAATGCAGGCATCCAGTCGGGCGGCGGCGGGGCGGGTCCGGCAGCGCGGTCTTCGGCCCGGAGATGCGTAAGCTGGGCAAGGGCCATTCCCAACACGGCGAGGATGGGAGCGAGGTGATCGGTCTGCTCGTGGGCGGTCCGGGCGGCGAGCGCGCCCATCGAGACGATGTCCTGGTTGTCGTCGTTCGTCGGGATGGAGGAGGTCCCGGCCATCTGAGCATTTTGACGGAGTTCCGCGACGAGGGCCGTTGCTGTCAGCTGTGCGCCGGCGAGGCCACTGGTGGGACCAGGGTTCCAGGCCAACAGGGGAGGCGCTCCGCCGTTCTGGTTCGGGGACAACAGTAGGTCAATCTGCCGCTCGGCCAGGACCCCGATTTGGGTAAGTGCCTCGTTCAGGGCGTCGGTGGCAAAGGCCACGTGCTGGCCCTGAAAATTGCCGCCATGAAGGGCAGCGGGCGCCTCGGGATCGATAACTGGGTTGTCGTTTACGCCGTTCAATTCGGTCTCGATGAGAGAACGAGCGTGCCCGAACTGGTCGCGCGCGGCGCCGAGTACCTGGGGGGCGCACCGCAGGGAGTACACTTCCTGCAGCGGGCGCTCGTCCCGTTCGGCGATTCCTTCACGGGTGGCTTCCTCACGAATTGAATCGGCGCTCTCAGCCTGTCCGGTATGCCCCCGGGCCTCGTGCAGTCGCGGATCCAACGCCTCCAACGAACAACCCAGGAGGCGGTAGGCCCAGCCGGTAAGGGCTTCTGCCCGTCGCAAGAGTCGCGAGCCGCGAGCGACAGCAAGCGCCGCTGTTCCTGTCATGAAGGACGTGCCATTCACCAGGGCAAGAGCATCGCGGGAATTCAGGGAGAGGGGCTCCAGGCCAGCCTCCTCAAGGAGAGGACGGGCATCCACTGGGGTGCCGTTTTCCAGAATGCGTCCCCGCCCGGTACAGGCCCGAGCCACGTGGGCGAGAGGGGTGAGGTCCCCACTTGCCCCCAGTGATCCGATTTCCGGGACGGCGGGAACCAGATTCGCCTCAAGAATCTCGATGACACCGTCGACTGTGGCGGGGCGGATGGCCGAGTGCCCCTGAGCAAGAGCCTGGAGGCGGGCCGTCATCATTGCCCGGACGACGGCGGGTTCGGCGAGATCGCCGGTGCCCGTGCCGAGGTGGGCAAGCAAACCGTCTCCATGATCGGTGGGGCCGTGAGTCTCGGCTCCATATTCGTGAAGGGGGCCGAACCCGGTCGTAACTCCGTAGACGGGTTGGCCGGCTTCGCGAACGTCGTCGAGGGCGGTGCGGGCGGACGAGAGGGCATCCGTAGCGGCTGGGGTCAGCCGAAATTGGGTTTCTGGTCGTCGGGCCGCTCGTTCGAGTGCTTCGCTCGTGAGCCGTACGTCTGGCCCGAGGGACCGTGTCGGGGGAGAAGAGGACATCAAGAGAAACAGAGTGGGAAAATCGGAGGGGGTGGGGCTCAGCCCGACTGGAAGGTCTCCGTAAGGGTTGTCGTCATGGCCTCCCGATCAACGGTGCCCTTCGAGCGGGTCGTCCAGGCGTCGGGGGAGACGGTGGTGGTCCATACGAGACGCTTGCCAAGCGATCCGAGTGCGTCCCGGATGGCCGACGCAGATGGCGCTTCCTCATCCACAGCGTCCAGACAAAGGGCGACAGCCACATCGTCGCCGTTGGGCGTGAACACGAGCGCGTCGTGCAGGATTGGGTAGCTCGTCTTGAGGGTGGCCTCTACCGCGCCGGCCGGTACGAGGCGCCCATTGGAAAGCTTGAAGGCCGCATCCTTGCGCCCTTTGAAGAAGAGATCGTCTCCATCGCGGTAGACGAGATCCCCCGTGCGGACCGTCCGATCGGGGTCCGTCCGATGGAGCGTTCCATTTTTCCAAAAGCCGATGCAGGCATTGGGCCCCTCAAAGAGCAGCTCTCCATCCTCGGCAACCTCTACGGTGCAACCAACGGGTTGGCCAAGGTAGTGGGCGTCCCACTTTCCTCGGGACCCCAGTGCGATTCCCGGACTCGCCTCCGTTTGGCCGTACCCCGCCCGCAGGCACGTGTAGGAAAGTCGTTCCGCCAGCGGACCGGATACGGGCGCTCCGCCAACGATTCCTCCGTGTAATTGACGAAGGAGGCGCCACCCTTCGCGGGTGTCGGCCAGACGTTGAATCGTGAGGGGGACGGCGGAGAGGTGGGTCGCCCCCCATGCGTCACGGAGCCGAAGGAGACTCCGCGGATCGCGTCCCCCCTCGGGATCCCGAATGACCTCGGCCCCCGCCAAAAGAGCCGGAAAAAAGTCGAGCACGAGACCGAAGGCGTGGGTCCAGGGGAGGACCGAAAGGACGCGGGCGTTCTGAAGAGAGAGGTGAGGAAGGTGACTCGCGACGACGGAGAGCACGTTGCGGTCTGAGAGGGCCACCCAGCGGGCGAGACCCGTGGTGCCGGACGTCTGGAGCAGGAAGCGGGCGTCGGGAGTGCGCTCCGTGCGGAGAGGACGAAGGGTGTCGGGGGTTGAGCGAGGCCCTGCGTACTCCTCCGACACCCAAGCATGTGGGGTTGACTGAGTCGCAACGGCAGCGCGGGCGTCGAGGTGGTCCAGCAGGGCCTCCACGTCCGCCGAGGCGGGCGCAAGCGCTACGGTGTAGCCTTCCCAAAGAGCCGCGACCAGTACCTGCACGAAGGCCGTGGAGGGGGGAAGGGCGACCACGAGCCGATCCCCCGTCTGCAGGCCTGCCGCCCGGAACGCATCCGTCCACAGTCGGGACCCGGTCCAGAGCGAAGCCCCAGGGGTGATGGCATCGTCGGCGATCAGGGCCGGAAGCGGCTCGTCACGGAGACGTTCGTAGAAGAGGTCGTGCCAGGGGTTTGGGTCCAGTCCCGATCCGAGAGGCGAACACTGGTTAAGAGCACGTTCCAGAGCGTCAACGGCCTCCGGGCTTCTCGTTGTTTGGGGGAGGCCGTCCGACTCCGAAGCATCCGGCGTACTGTTGGTCCGCATCGGTTCAAGATGCTCTGAGGGCGGAATAGGAAGACAGGTGAGTGTGTGCGGGAACGCGCTCCTGGCGCCCGGTTCGATGGTCTCGGAAGACGGATGTCGTCCCGCCTCGTTGGCGTCGAAGCAGGGGGCGAGAGATCAACGATGGTGATCGCGATGCTGATCGGCGGCAGTCCCCCTGGTCTTCGTTTCGGGAAGGGGGCGTGGGGGGCAGCGGTCAGTACTTCTGGACCGTGACCCAGTTATCGCCTTCTTCATCGCGATAGAGGAAGATGTCCACGAGCGTAGGGCGCATTTTATAGGTATAGGTGTAGCTGAACGTCTCATCCAGCTCCCCGCGTCGCACGCCTTTCTTGAATCGGCCGCGGAACAGGCGGTTGTTCGTGCATGGGGCGACCTGCGTAAAGAAGTTCCGCCCGACGACCTCGTCGGGATCCATCCCGCTCAACTTCGACTCGTACTGGTTGTAGAATTCGACGGCTCCTTCGTCGTCGACCTGAATGATGCCGAACGGGGCATTGTCGAGTTGCTCCTCCGTGGCGTGACGGAGCTTTTCCCCGAGATCTTCGTCCTCAAAGTGCAGATCTTCGACAACCGGGTCGTCGTCGGAAGCGTCCGATTTCGCCTCATCCGACTGTTCCGATTCGTTATCGGACGACGAATTTCGTTCGTCGGACGAAGAATGAGAGGCGTCTTCGGCTGGGGGAGAGGGCTCCGTGTCGGGGGCGTCGGTGGACGAAGAGGCATCCTCTCCGGACGACGTTCCGTCGTTCGAGGGGTCGGAGTCGAGGACGGAACGATCGTCGGGGTCTGGGTTGGGGGTGGAGTCAGGCATCGGTTCAGGAGCGATCGGTGAGAAGGACGCGTGTGAGTGGCTGGAGTCGGACGGACAGCGTCATACGACGCGGAAAATGATCCAGTTCATCGACTGATCAGGATGCCGGTACAGGTGCACGACGAGATTAGAGGGGGGGCCTTCGCGCGGAACGTATGTGTAGAAAAACCGCTCGTCCATCTCCCCGTCGGCGATTCCGTCTTCGAAGCGCCCTCGAAAGAGATCGTTGTTCGCTGCGGGGGCTACGTCCGAAAAGAACTCGGCCTCAACAAATGCAGAGGAATCGGTCTCTTCAACGTCGGGCCATTGGCGGGCATTGGCGTTGACGCGGCGGATGGTGCCTTCATCATCCACCCCGAAAAGCCCGGCCGGGAGGGCGTCGAGGGCCCCAGCGTCGAGGGTGTCCAGTTGAGGAAGGGGGGTATCCGGAAGCAGGGGCTCGTCAGAAACAGAAGAGGAGAACGCTTCTTCCCCTTCGAAGGCGTCCTCAAGTTGCGCCTCCATGTTTTCAATCAAGCTCGAGATTACGTCGGGATCATCGGTCCCGATCTCCGCCTCCAACTCGTCAAACCGATCCTGAAGACGATCCCGTTTCTCGCGGAGAGCGGCTTTCTCCTCCTTCAGTGCCGTGAGCTTTTCCTCCAGTTCCTCGATGCGAGCGGCCGCCCCATCGAGATCGTCGACCCCTTGCCGGGCAAGCTGGTTGCGCTCGTCGTACAGATTGCTGAGCTGGGCCTCCATACTTTCGATCATCGAGAGTGCGTGGTCGATGCCATTGATCCCATGCTCGGACATCTGTTCTCTTCGTTCATAGAGCGACTCAAGTTGCCGCTGCATGCTCGAAAGCAACCGAATTGCGTCGTCGGCCCCATTCAAGTTGTACTCGGCGAGCTGCTGGCGGTCCGCGTAGAGTTCACTGAGCTGCTCCTCCAAATCCTCGACCATGGTTTGGAGGGCATCGGGGTCCGACACCCCAAACTCTTCCTCCAACTCGGCCGGGAGCCGAGAGGGTTCGGGGGCGGGAGCAAAAATAGAATCGTCGGTGGCATCGGCGTCACGGTTCCGGTACAGGTCCTCGAGCTGATCGGTCATTCCCTCGACCATTTCAATCACCGCGTCGGGGGAGGAAACCCCGAGCTCACGCTGAAGCCGCTCTTCCCGCGCCATGAGGGCCTGCAGTTGATCGAACGTATCGCCTTCCTCTTCTAAGTTCGCATCGGTCGTGGAACGCTCAAGGGCTATCTTCTCGTTGTACAGTTCGTCGAGCTGCTGCTCCATGCTGGTGACAGCCTGTAGCACGTGCTCGGGGCGGTCGAAGCCCGCCTCGGTGAGGGCTTGCTGCTGATTCTCAAGGGCCTGCACGCGGTCCCTGAGGGCATCAACCGTGTCAACGAGTTCGTCCTCCGAATTGACATCTAGCGTCTCCTGAAGGCGCTCCAACGTCTGGTTCTCGCGTCGTAGCTTCTGGAGCCGTTCAAAGGTGCGTCGCAACACCGTCTTCGCCTCCTCCGCATCCGTCAGGCCCAGGTCTTCGAGGGCCTCGGCTTCCTCGTCGAGGGCGCTAATCTGGAGTTCGCGCACCTGATCCATGACCTCTTCCGGCTCAGAGGCAGACAAGAGATCCATCAATTCTGTCCAGCGGTCCCGGTACCACGCGAGGTCGCTCGGGGAGGTTGGGTGATCGGTCATAAGCGTACGGATCCAAGATTGGGCGAGGGAGCACTCTGCTCGCGATGGAGGGGGGAAAAGGCCAGAGGAGTGGGAGGAACGGCCCTGTCAGTCGCGAAAGAAGCGTGTGGTCATCACTCTCTACCTGCTAGGGATACGTTAATCATCAGGTCGAATCGACCGTTCCAAGTGCTCCCCCGAATTCCGCAACCGTTACAAGGAATCGACCGCGGAGAGGTCCTAGACGGCCGTGACTCCTCAGGAATCGTGGGACTCGATGAGGGTTCGAAGTTCTTCCTTAAACCGTTCGGTAAGATCCCGTGCTTCCTCTTCGGTCGCCGCCTCCGCGTAGACCCGGAGAACTGGAACGCGCTCAAATTGCTGAACGAGAACGGAGAGTTCTTAACGCCCGAGCAGGGTGAGACCGTCATCGGAAAAGCGAACGCGCAGGTTTGTCCTTGACCATCGCGTACTGGGGCAACTCGTCGTGCAGGGCGCTCAGCGGGCGGCCCGAGTTGGCGAGATGTTGCAGAATGAGGGCGGTCCCAATGAGTGCGTCCCGCCCGTAGTGTAGATCAGGAACGATGACGCCGCCGTTGCCTTCGCCGCCGAGGAGGGCATCCGTTTCTCGCATGAGCTGGACCACATTGATTTCGCCGACGGCGGAGCGGTAAACCGGCTGGTCATGCCGGGCGGCTACGTCCTCGATGGCTCGTGAGGAGGACAGGTTGGTGACGAAAGGGCCTTCCCGATGTTGCCAGAAGAAATCGGCGGCGAGCACCTGCGTGAGTTCCTCGAGAATAAATCGGCCCTGGTCGTCGACGAGAGCGAGCCGGTCTACGTCCGGATCCACGGCGAGGCCGAGGTCGGCATCGAGGTCGGGGACCGCCGCGGTCAGTTCCGTGAGGTGGTCGGGACGGGGCTCGGCGGGATGAGCAAAGCGGCCCGTGGGGGTGCAGTTGAGACAGTGCACGTTCTGCTCCGCCACGCCGAGGCGATGTAGCAGGCGCGGGATCGCAATGCCCCCAACGGAATTAATCCCGTCCACAACCACCGAGAAGTTTTGGGCGGCGATTCGCTTGGGGGCGATCAGGTCGTGGGCGAGAATGGTGTCGATGTGTCGGGGCAGCGCGTCTCGGGTCTGGTAGCTCCCCATGTCGTCAGAGCCGACAGAAGCTGCGTCCTGCGCGTTCGCTTTTCCGATGACGGTCTCACCCTGCTCGGGCGTTAAGAACTCTCCGTTCTCGTTCAGCAATTTGAGCGCGTTCCAGTTCTCCGGGTTGTGGGAGGCGGAGAGGATGATGCCCCCCGCTGCATTCTCCTGCAGCACAGCCATCTCCACGGTAGGCGTAGAGGCGAGACCAATATCGAGCACGTGGCAGCCCATTCCCCGGAGTGTCCCGATGACCACCTGTGCGCAGGCCTCCCCTGAGGGACGGGCATCCCGTCCAACCACGACCAAGGGGGCACGACCGTCGTCCAGTGCGCGTGAGCGACACCAAGTCCCGTAGGCCCCAGCGTAGTCGACGAGAACTGACGGGTCGAGGCCGTCCCCTACGATTCCTCGAATGCCGGAGATGGAGGCGATAAGAGTTCCGTTCGTTGGCATACAATCAGGACAGTAAAGCAAACAGGAGGACGGCGGAGGCGACACGAAGCGACAATGATCCACCCAAAAACATACGGGTGTCGGGAAAGGATGGAAAGAGAAAGTGGACGGCTGGATTGAAGTCTTCTCAATCTTTCGGTCCGTGGCGGCCGGGAGGTGTTCTAGATCTGTAAGGTTCGTAGAGATCGGGCGGGAGGAATGCCGTTCGCCGTTGCTTCATGGAACCGGCAACGCCCCCTTCCGTGCCAAACTCTGCTAGAGTCCAACTGAAAAGCGGGTCCCCAAGTGGGTAGCACTAATCACCTTTACTCCACGCGCTCATGGGCACGCGCGACCCCGAAATGTCTGACTTCCACTGGACGTGGCGTCGTCGCTTTTCCCTCCTCACGGTATTCGCGACGGTCCTCCTCATCTGTTGGGGCGGGGTCGTGACGAGCATCGGAGCGGGTATGGCGTTTCCGGACTGGCCCACGTCCCTCGGCTCGTACAATCTCATCAATCCAGTCGGGGAGTGGTGGACCGTTCCGGCTTACCTGGCGGAGCACGGCCATCGCCTCATCGCTAGCCTCGTTGGAATGCTCACTGTTGGACTTGCCGCCTGGACGTGGTGGGCCGATCCGCGAGCATGGATGCGAAAGCTGGGGATCGCCGCGGTCGTTCTGGTCGTGCTGCAGGGCATTCTCGGGGGACTCCGCGTCCTCTGGGTGTCCATTGATCTGGCGGCGGTTCACGCCTGCGTGGCTCAGCTCTTCTTTGCCCTGCTCGTGGGAATGACCCTCTTCACGACCGATACGTGGCGCAACCAGCCCGGTGTGTCGTCGAACGGAGCGCCTGGTCGCCGACTGCGGTGGCTGACCTACGCCGCCACTGGTGGCATTTACCTTCAAATTGTGCTGGGGGCGTTGCTTCGTCACTCAGGGGGAGGCATTTCCCCCGGATTCGTTGCGGTGCACGTCACCGGTGCTTTCGCGGTGGTAGGATTGGTGCTGGCTGTTGTCCTGGTAGCTGAGAAGCACTTCGACGACCGGCCGATCATCCGCCGGTCCGCCTGGGCGCTTTTCGGCGCGTTGGGCCTTCAATTTGCGCTCGGACTCGCCGCGCTGCTCGTCATGCTGTACGCGGATCCGGAGAGTCGGCTCAGCCTCTTCTCGGTTCTGCTCACCGTCGGCCATCTAGTCGTCGGAGCATTGCTTTTCGGGGCCTCGATCGTCACTACCCTCTTGGTGGTACGGGATCCTTCGACGGAGCCGGCGCCGGAAGAGATGGGGGCAACCGCCCGTGAACCTGTTCTTGCCGGCGCTGAATGATCTCCGTTCCGGCGCTTTCCCGCTGCTTCTTCTTTCACTACCAGCTCGGCTCATGTCCCAGTCGCCCGATCGGCCCTCGTCAACGTCGGCCCGGGCCGTTGCCGCGTCGACGGAGGTGGAGGGAACATCGTCGCCCCGGTCCATCGGGACGGTTCTTCGGGATTATCTGGAGCTGGCAAAGCCGGAGATCTCGTCGGTCGTCACCATGTCGGCGTTTGCGGGGTTCATCCTTGGGTCGCCGATGGGGGTTGACGGATGGACGCTTCTCTGGACGATGATCGGGGTCGCGCTTTGTGCCGGCGGAGTCGGGGTGCTGAATCACTTATTCGAGCGGAGGTACGACGCTCAGATGAAGCGAACGGCCACGCGTCCGTTGCCGGCCGGCCGCGTCTCCCCCACAGAAGCGCGCCGTCTTGGGGTTGTGCTGGTCTGTGGGGCGGTTGGGCTCTTGTGCCCACTCGTTAACGTGATGACGGCGGTCATCGCCACGCTCACGGCCATCTTGTATCTCTTTGTCTACACGCCGCTGAAGCGCGTGACGAAGTGGAATACCCTCATCGGTACGGTGCCGGGGGCGCTTCCCGCACTGGGGGGGTATACCGCGGCCACTGGTCAACTCGGGGCAGGGGGATGGGCGGTCTTCGGCATTCTTGCGTGCTGGCAGATGCCGCACTTTCTGGCCCTGGCCTGGATGTACCGGAACGACTACGAGCGAGGGGACTACGCTATGCTTCCGGTCGTGGAGCCGGAGGGAGAGTCGACGGCTCGGCAGATGATTGGGTTTGCGGCCCTTCTCCTTCCCCTAAGCATTCTTCCGTCGCTTGTAGGGACGGCCGGATGGGTGTACGGCGTCGGCGTTGTCCCGCTCGGCCTGTGGTTCCTGTGGACGACGATCGTGTTTTACGGGGAGCGGACCGGTCAGAAGGCGCGGCGGGTGCTGAAGGCGTCGGTGTACTACGTGCCGGCCCTCGTGGCGCTCCTGATGGTTGACTGGTTTGTCTGAGGTGCGTATTTCGTGTTGCGTATCGGTCTCCCGTAGACACGAAATACGCAATACGAACGAGGTCGAACTTCGACTTGTGTAGACGCTTCCGCATTCCCGTTCACTTGCACTACCAATCATGGCCGTTCCTGCCGTCGACATTCAGCGGGTAACCCACCGCTACGGGACGCATGTGGCCCTGCAAGACGTGTCGCTGCAGATCGACCCGGGGGTGCTTTTTGGCCTGCTTGGGCCGAATGGCAGCGGCAAGACAACCCTCTTCCGCCTCCTGAGTACACTGCTGCCCCCGTCGGAAGGAAGGGCCCGCGTGTTCGGCCGGGACCCCACGGAAGAGCCGGGGGCCGTGCGGCGGCGGATCGGCATTGTCTTCCAGGAGGAGGCCCTCGACGAAAGCCTCACCGTGCGGGAGAATTTGCGGTTCCAAGCCGCCCTGTACGACCTGCACGGGACGGATCGACGACAGCGCATCGATGCGTTGCTGGAGCGCCTACACGTGGCCGACCGGGCCGACGATGCAGTGGCCGATCTGTCTGGGGGGCTTCGTCGCCGGGTCGATCTTGCTCGGGGTCTAATGCACCGGCCGGACCTTCTGCTACTCGACGAGCCCACCACGGGCCTCGATCCTGCGGCGCGTCGTACGTTCTGGACGGCGATCCAGCGGCTCCGTGAGACGGAAGGCACGACGCTGGTGCTGGCCACCCATCTGATGGACGAGGCTGATCGCTGCGACCGCGTCGGTATCCTTTCGGACGGGGCCCTCGTGGTTGATGGAGCGCCCGATACCCTCAAGGCGGAGCTCGGGGACGAGACGATCTGGGTGGAGTCCGACGACCCGTCCGTCCTGCAGGACCGCATTGACGCTCAATTCGGCGTCCCCACGCGCATCGTCGGATCGATGGTGCAGGTGGCCCCTTCTGATCCGGCGTCGTTTTTTTCCCGCCTCTACGAGGCCCTGGGGGACCGCATCCGAAGCGCCACGCTCCGCACCCCGACGCTGGAGGACGTATTCATGGTCCACGCCGGGGCCGCTCCGAACGAGGACTCAGATCCCGTATTGGTGCGCGACGATGATGTTGGCAGCTGAGTGTTTGTGCCTCGGATCCCCGCGTCCACGACGAATTCCCGAGTTCTTTCTGCGTCGCTACGCAGCATCATTCGATCCTGTCGCTTTAACTCGTAGCGAAGCTACGATGCACGTCCTTCGTACCATCGGCGCGCTCACCGGGCGGGAAGTGCTGAAATTTCTGCGCGATCGGAGCCGAGTGCTCGGGGCCCTGGCGCAGCCGCTGGCGCTCTGGTTGCTGCTGGGGCTGGGGTTCCAGAACACGTTCCAGCCGCCGCAGGGGGCCGTTGCGGGCAGCTACGCGGCGTTTTTGTTTCCGGGTATTCTTGCGCTCGTGCTGCTGTTTACGGCCATCTTCTCCACCATCTCGGTTGTGGAGGAGCGGACATCTGGTTTTCTTCAGGCCGTCCTCGTAGCCCCCACTCCTCGGACGGCGCTTGTTTTCGGAAACGCGCTGGGAGGCACCGTACTGGCCACAGTGCAGGCGCTTCTCTTCCTTTTTGCGCTGCCACTGATGGATCTCTCCCCGGGGCTTCTAGGCGTGGGAATGGTCGTGGCCGTTTGTCTGTGCACCGGGTTGGCGTTCACCGCCCTCGGCTTCGCCATTGCCTGGCGGATGGACACGACGCGCGGCTTTCATGCCGTCATGAACCTCTTTTTGTTGCCGCTCTGGTTCTTGTCGGGGGCGATGTTTCCGGCGGAGGGCGCGGCGCCGGTCCTGCAGTGGCTCGTGTGGGCCAATCCGGTGTCCTATGCGGTAAGTGGCCTGCGGCACGGGCTGCACGGGTTCTCGGGGGCGGCGGCGACGCTGGTTGGACCGGGCCTGTGCCTGGGGGTCACTGGCGGATTCGCGATCCTCATGATTGGGATAGCCGTGTGGCAGGTGCGGCGGCCGTTCTTCGAAACGTGAGGGAAGGGGGGACCGTGGCCCGTCGCGCGCGGAAGAAGAAACTGTCGACGAGCTATGCTGTCTGCACGCAAGTCTGACCAAGTGAGAGGAACGAGAAGATTCAGCCCGCTGCACTTCTCAGAAGCGGTCCG
>PXTG01000099.1 GCA_003023365.1 Bacteroidetes bacterium QH_7_62_13
CCTTTATTTTTCTGGATGCACAGTGTGACAGCGGATGATTCAAGCCACCACAGTTCCCGAAAAGGGAGAGCTAGACGTCGAAGAGCAGTACCGAGACCTGCTCGACGACCTCCTTGTTCACTGTGAGGAGCATCTTCCCTCTGTGGATGAGGACCTGATCCGGCGGGCCTTTCGGCTCAGCTACTGGGCCCACCGCAATGACTGGCGCGAGTCGGGAGGGCGGTACATTATTCATCCCCTGAAGGTGGCGATTATCGTGGCCCGGGACATCGGGCTCGATGATGTGAGTGTGGCGGCGGCGCTCCTTCACGACGTGGTCGAGGACACGGAGCTCTCCCTGGAGCTTATCGAGGAGGAGTTTGGGGAAACCATGGCCAACATTATCGACGGTCTCACCAAAATCAGTGGGGTCTTCGACAGCCAAAAGCTCGGGCAAGCCGAGAATGTTCGGAAGCTCATGCTCTCGATGGCGACGGATCTCCGGGTCATCCTGGTGAAGTTTGCCGACCGGCTCCACAACATGCGCACCATCGAGGCGCTGTCGAAAAAGAAACAGCTTGAGAAGGCGAGTGAGACCCTCGACCTTTTCGCTCCGCTGGCCCATCGATTTGGGCTCTTTAGCATCAAGAGCCAACTGGAAGACCTCTCTTTCAAGATCCTCGACCCCGTCGCCTACGAGCACATCGTCGATCGGCTCGAAGAAATGGCCGAACAGCGCGATGCTTACATCGCCGAGTTCATCGACCCGTTGGAGGAACACCTCGAGGAGGAGGGGTACGAGTTCGACATCTACGGCCGGGTCAAAAATGTGTACTCCATTCATCGCAAAATGAAGCGGAAGAACAAGCCGATCGACGAGATCTACGACATCTTCGCGATTCGGATTGTGCTTCGAAGCGATGGAAAAAAGGGGAAGGAGGACTGCTGGCGGGTGTACTCCCTCGTCACGGATCTCTACAAGCCGCTCCCGGAGCGCTTCCGCGACTTCATCTCCGTGCCCAAGTCGAACGGCTACCAGAGCCTCCACACCACAGTGTTTGGACCAGAGGGGCGTCGTGTTGAGGTGCAGATTCGTACGCAAGAGATGCACGAAGTGGCCGAGCGCGGGGTGGCGGCCCACTGGAAGTACAAGGAGGGGACGAAGAATGTGGACGAGCAGATGGAAAAGTTTCTGGAGTGGGTCCGCGATCTTCTGGACAATCCCGAACCCGACGAGGCCACGGAATTCGTCAAAGAGTTCCGATTAAATCTCTACGACGAGGAGATCTACGTCTTCACACCGCAGGGTGACCTCATGACGCTGCCTCAAGGGGCTACCCCTGTGGACTTTGCGTTTAAAGTGCACACGGAAGTCGGGATGCAGTGCATCGGTGCCAAGGTGAATGGCAAGATGGTCCCTCTTTCCCACGAGCTTACCAGTGGCGATCAGGTGGAGATCATCACCTCCAAGAAGCAGCAACCCAACCCGGACTGGATCAACTTCGTCGTCACGCACAAGGCACGGAGCCGCATCCGGCAGTGGACGAACAAAGAGCGTCGTAAGGCGGCGGATCTTGGGCGCGAGATCTGGGAGAAGGAAAAAGATCAGGCCGACCTTGAGATTAGTGACCAAGACTTGCAGGAGGTGGCCAACGACCTCAAGTTCCCCGATCTTCAGCAGCTCTTTTACGAGATTGGGAAGGGACTCTACGATCCGGAGGAGCTGGTGGACTACATCAAGGGAACCACCCAGACCGACGACGCCGACGACCAGACGAAGGACGAGGAGGAGCTCAAGGAACGATTCGAGAACTTCCTCGACTCGGCGCAGTCGAGCGACAAGCAGTCGCTTGTCATCAACGGCGAAATCCAGGAGGATTTGGCCGTGAACTACGCCTCCTGCTGTAACCCCATTCCCGGAGATGAGGTCTTCGGGTTTGTGAGCAAAACCGGTACGATCAACATTCACCGGTCGAACTGTCGGAACGCCTCGGATTTGCTCGTTAATCACGCCGATCGGATCCTGGACGTGGACTGGAGTCACCAGAAAGATGTGCAGTTCGTGGCGGCTCTTCGATTGATGGGCGAGGACCGGGTGGGCATGGTCAATGACATTACGACCGTGATTTCGAAGAACCTCAAGACCAACATTCGGTCGTTGACGATTGACACAGAAGACGGTATCTTTTCGGGCACGATCATGCTCCACGTCTCGGACCTGGAACACCTCAAGCGTCTCATGGAGCGCCTGAAGCGCATTGACGGCATCCACGGCGTGTACCGGTTTGAGGAGTAGCCTCTGCGAGCATAGAGAAGGCTGTCCGCTCTCTTTTAGATGAATGAATCAGTTCCATCATGTCTGAGCGCACCGAGACGATGACGAAGGAGGATGTCGCCCGCCGGGTAGCGGAGAAGATGGATCGTCCCCTCTACAAAGCGAAACCCTGGGTCCGTGCCGTACTTGGGGCAATGGGCGATTTGATGATGGAGGCCGATCCGGAACGTCGTCTTGAACTCCGTGATTTTGGGGTGTTTGAGGTGAAGAAGACCAAGGCCAAGCCTTCAGCGCGCAATCCACAGACGAACGAGACGGTCTTCGTTCCCAGTCGTCGCAAGGCCCATTTCAAACCGGGCAAGCGGATTCGGGAGGTGCTGAAGACTCCCCTCCGCGACCTCGGGTATTCTGTGCCGGAGGACAGCGCGGATGCCCCCGATTCAAACCCGGATGGTGAATAGATGAGTGATCCCATGGCGCAGTCCGCGTCGACTTCGGTTCTCAATGGGCCGCCCCGCGTTGTGGGCGTAGACGTGGGAACGAAACGCGTAGGCGTCGCCGTCTCCGATCCGCTCCGCCTCTTTGCGAAGCCACACGGGACCTTCTCGCCGGACGAGGCTCTGGCCGCGCTCCAGTCGCTTGATGCGGACAACGGAGTAGACGTGGTCGTCGTTGGGTGGCCGCTCACGGAGGAAGGGAAGACGGGAGAAGCAGTCGAGATGGTCGCGGACTACGTCGAGCGCATTGAATCTGCACTCGGCTCAGTTCAAATTACCCGTCGCGACGAGCGGTTTACCTCCGAGATTGCTAAAGATTTACTGCGGGAGGCCGGTGTAAAACAGCCGGGCCGGTACGACAAGGGACGGGTGGACGCCGCCGCGGCCGCCGTCATTCTCCAGGACTACCTGAACGTCCAGAATCGATCATAGACACGATTCGCGCTCAGTCCTGCTGACGTTCTTCCTCGTCCAAGATGCGGTGGGCGATGGTGCGTGCCAGGTCCGGTGCGTTTCCCCATGCTCGGTTGTTGGCGACCACGTTGAGCGTGGCGTTCTGGGCCTGGGCCCGGTACGCGAGCGCCGTGGCGTCGAGCACCATGTCGTGTGCCTGCTCGGTCTCGCTCAGTTCCGGCACCGGCTCGTCGAAGGGATGCGCTTCGGCGTATGCATCCGCGTACTTCATATTTCTAGGAGTGAGAAGGCGCGTCACGACCTGTTCGTTGGTCGCGGTGAAGTGCTCGCCACACATTGACCACTGTTTGCGGATGGCGGGGAGCCAGGTCCAGTGGCTGAACACGTGTCCCAGGCCTCGCTCGTCCAACCAGTCGAAGTACGAATCGGTGAGTAGATGCTCCGAGCGAAGCTCGATGTGGAACTGAGCGTCGGAAGGAAGGCCGGAGAAGAAGTCATCAAGTTGTTCAACATTGGCGTCCGGGTTCGGACTGTCGGCTACTCGTTGATACTCTTGCTGAAAGATGATGCCGTCGAGCCGGTCGCCGAGCATCTCGACGGCCGGTTCGTGGAAGGTGCTCACGTACCCCTCGGCATCCAGAAAGTCGGGGTTGTCGACAAAGTCTCCACCCCGCCGGAGGGTACGGGCAAAAAACTGCTGAGGAGCCTTGAGCAGGAACGACGCATCGTCGGGGGCATGGTCTAGATAGTTCGACAGAACGAAGTAGTTTGAAGACGGCTCGTCTTGTTCCAGGAGGGGGCGATAAAAAGTGAAGTCTAGTTCGAGGACGCCGAAGTGTTGGAAGTAGGCGTGCACGGACTTGATTGGGACTTGTCGCTCTTCAAATTTCTTCCCCTTCAGCGTGCGCTTTCGGGTCGAGATTTGGTCGGCGTATGGGTCTTCCGGATAGATCTGACCGATCCACCCCGCGTATCGGTCACTGGCCGTACCGAAACGAACGTGGGAGTGCACGTTTCGGAGCTTGTACTGATCTACCGCTTCACGACGGTCGTTCACGGGGCGGATTCTCGGAGCATCAGGCATAATTGATTCGGGGACACTGTTTCGTATAGAAGAGGCGAGGACCGGATCGACAACGGCGGGACCCGAATTCAGAAGGGGAGGAGGGGCGCGGAATCAAGACCTCTCGCTGTCGGGGTTGGAAGTTGACTTGTCAATAACGGTTCTGAGCTTTTTGTAGGTGGTTGAGAGATCCTCCGGTAGCACACGAGTTTCGCCGGTCGAGGTCATGAAGTTTGTGTCGCCGGCCCATCGCGGGACCACGTGGACGTGCAGATGCTCCGGGATCCCGGCCCCTGCCGCTGCACCGAGGTTCATACCAACGTTTACCCCTTCCGGAGACAGCGCGGCGTCGATCCACTGAATGCAACGGTCGACGGTGAGGGCGATGGCCCGTTGCTCGGCCGTGTCCAGGGCCGTGTAGTCCTCAACTTCGCGGTACGGGACGATGAGCAGGTGCCCGTTGTTGTACGGGTAGCGATTCATAATCACGAACACGTGATCCCCCCGCCAAAGTATGAGGTTTTCGGTGTCTGCGTCTTCGTTGAGGAGCTGAGTAAAGAGGGAGGTGCCGTCCTCCGGCTCGCGTTGAGCGGCCTCCGATACATACTCCGATCGCCAGGGGCTCCACATTCGGTCCATCGGTGGCGAGAAACACATGCTGAAGCATTCAGGCATGCTCTAAACTCTACGGAGGGAGGACGGTTCAACCGAAACTGGACATTGTTTTTGATCAAAGGAGGTCTGGCTGATCTTTCCCATCTAAAGTGAGATGCAAGTGAGCGAAGGCGATGTCTTTGCGGACCTCCACACGCACACAAATGCCTCCGACGGCGTTCACTCCCCGGCGGCCCTCGTTCGCCGAGCGGTGCAGCGAGGAATTCAGGTGCTCTCTGTGACGGATCACGATACGGTAGCGGGGATTGCTGCGGCGGCCGAGGCGGCTCGGGAGGAAGGAATTCACTTCCTGACGGGAATCGAGTTGAGCGTGACGCTCGACGGGGAGGAGATTCACCTGCTGGCGTACGGGTTTGACCCAGCCCACGACGGACTGCAGAGGCACCTGTCGGCCATGAAAACGGCGCGTCGGGAACGGGCCTGGAGCATTGTCGAGCGGTTGCGAACATTGGGGGTTGAGGTCGTGGATGACCGGCTTCGGGCCGACATCGAGTCGAGTAGCGCGGTTGGGCGGCCCCACGTGGCGGCTGCGCTGGTGCGAGCGGGATACGTAGACACGCCCGAAGAGGCGTTTGATCACTATCTCGGTCGAGGGCAACCGGGGTACGTTTCGAAACCGGCGTTCGCCGCCGAGAATGCGCTCGATCTGATTCACGATGCAGGCGGGGTAGGAGCACTCGCCCATCCTGGACACTGGACGTCGGGACGTCAGATTCGGAAACTTGTAGAGCGAGGGCTCGACGGATTAGAAACGATTCATCCGTCCCACGACGAGTCCCTTTACGGATACTACGAACGACTCGCTGACGGCTACGATGTCGTCACGACCGGCGGATCCGACTATCACGGGCGAACCGACGCCGAAGAGTGCTCCTTCGGCCGCGTAGGGATGAGCCAATCGGCCTGGGAACGATTCCGGTCGATTTTGGCGTAACAACCGGTCGATTTGCTGCTTTTCTCCTCGAACGACTAAATCAATGCCGACTCACGTGGAGGGAGACCTTATTGCCGACGGACATCAGTTCGCTATTGTCGCAAGTCGATTCAACGAGTTCGTCGTCGAGTCGATGGTGGACGGAGCGCTCGATACACTTGATCGACACGGGGTGGATCCGGATGATGTGACGATTGTGCACGTTCCGGGATCGTTGGAAATACCCGTTGCCGCTAAAAAGTGTGCCGGCTCTGGCGACTACGACGCCGTCATTTGCGTAGGGGCCGTCATCCGGGGGGCGACCGACCACTTCGACTACGTGTGTTCTGGGGTGTCCAGTGGGACGATGCAAACCGCCCTCGACACCGAAGTGCCAGTCATCTTCGGGGTGATTACCACGGATACTATTGAACAGGCCATCGAGCGTGCGGGAACCAAAGCTGGAAATAAGGGCCGGGACGCGGCCGAGACGGCGCTTGAGATGGCAAACTTGATGGACCAACTCTAGCTTTCTGAAAGCGTCCGAGAGCCCCTCTACAAGTGGGTACCGAATCTGAAGACAAATCACTCTGGGGTCCACGGAAAGTTCACGACTGAGGCGAGGCGGATCCCTCTCGACCATGAAACGAATCGGTGTGACATCCCGTCTGAGATGATGACTTCACGATAACCACGGTGGACGTAGCTCAGTTGGTTAGAGCGCCAGGTTGTGGTCCTGGAGGTCGTGGGTTCAAATCCCACCGTTCACCCTCCGCAGAGATTCCTGCACGCGACGACATTCTGTACCTTGTGCCGCGTTCGTCTAGCCTGGTCCAGGACGCCGGCTTTTCACGCCGGTAACACGGGTTCAAATCCCGTACGCGGTACCATTCCTTGGTAGTCATTCGAGGCCTCAGGACGCGATGTCCTGAGGCCTCTTTTTGTTGATTGGGGGATAGAATCTGTATTCAGAGGAGAAGTATCTCTGTTCGTTTCCTCCATTCCGGGTATGGGCTCACATTGGGGCAACCAACCTGGGCAGAACGGAGCATCCACCATCATGTGAATTTTGGGGAAACAGGGCGGTCGCCGCCCCGTTTTCAATTTCGCGTTCCTAATGGATACATTGGAAGTATCCGTTCTTGGAAAGCAAAGGTTGGCTGATGTGTCCGCATAGAGAGTCAGCCGGCGTTTATTCGGACCGACGACTTTGATCACTAAGCTAGGTAGCGTACCATGGAACTGGCCCAGCTCACTGTACTGAACCAGCGGTACACAATTAAGCGCATGCTCGGGGATCCGGGGCCGTTTGATATCACGTACCTGGGTCAGGATGTGGACTCGGAGGAGGAGTACATCATCCGGGAGTTTTTCCCGACCCATCTCGTTCAGCGTGCATCGGAGAAAACCTCGGTTGAGATCAAAGGAGGGGACGAAGAGGCCGAGCTTTTCGACTCAGGACTCGAATACTTTCAGAAAGAGTCTCAGGTACTGGCTGAGCTCAGCCACGAGGCACTTCCGTCCTCCTACGATCTTTTTGAGGCAAATGGGACGTTCTACCGGGTACGCCCGCACCCGCCGAGCATGTCCCTCCGAAAAGGTTTGGAAGACAAAGGGCAGCTTTCCGAGAAGGCGGCCCTTACCATCATGATGCCTGTTCTCGAAGCCCTCCGAGAGGCGCACGAGAGCGGGTTGTACCATGGGGGCGTTTCGCCCCGGAGCATTCGTCTACTGGAGGACGGGAAGGTTCTTCTCACCGGATTTCGTGGTGCCTTTTTCCAACTGGCCCGCGAGACAGGGCATCTGTCGGACTTGGTGCAGTCCGGAACCAGTGCCGTGGAGCAGTACACGCCTCGCGGGCAGCAAGGGCCCTGGACCGACGTCTACGCCGCCGCGGCCACCATCTGTCAGATGGTGACCGGCGAAGTGCTTCCGGATTCCACGGATCGACTCGAAGGGGAAGATGCGCTCGAAGAACGTGTCCAGGACGCCGACGTTTTCTCGGCACCTGGTGTCCGCGAGGCCCTTGTCGACGCGCTGTCGGTGGATCCCTCTCAGCGGCTCCAGTCGATTGAAGCATTGATTGAGGCGTTAACCGAATCCTCCACCCGGTACGAGGGGACTGAGGACGCCTATTCCATCATGCCTGTCGAGCCCGAAGCGGGGGACCAGGACGGGGGCACCGGGGAGGGCGAGGAGGTTGAAGTGCTCTCGACCCGTGCCGAAAATCGCCCGGCTCGGGCCTCTGGTGACGGTGGTACGGACGATTTCACCGTGAACCCGGCGGTGCTGATCGGCATCCCGATTCTACTTCTTGCACTTGGAGGGGGGGCTTGGTTCATGATGAGTGGGGGATCCTCCGGCGCCGCTAGCGGAACGTATCAAGATATGCGGGAGCGTGCCGACTCCCTCTTCGAAGCCCAAGAATACGAACGGGCTGAGTTCTTGTACAACCAGGCCCTTAGTATGCAGGGAGACGACCAGTATGTGCAGAAACGACTCGCTGAGTTAGAGAGGATTCAGCGGGAGGGAAGTCAGGAACAGTACCAGGAATTCCTGAAGAGAGGCAACGAGCTGAAGGCCCGTGCCGACTCGCTTTATGAAGAAGAGGCTCTCGGAGAGGCCAGCAGTAATTACTCGGAGGCTCTAGCTTCTTTCTACTCGGCCCGGGACGCGAATCCGAATGGGGAGGAAGCCCAGCAACAGATCGATGTGATAGAGGCGCGACAAGAGCGGATCGCCAAGCGGCAGGCGGGGGGCGAAATAGGAGAGGGGACGGGCGGTACGACCGTGGACGAGATCGCGGAGTTTTTTCGGGAGCAGGGAAATCGTCAGCTTGAAGCGGGAAATCTGCAGGCCGCGCTGGATAAATACCGGCAGGCCCGAGAGTATGCGCCCGACAATGAGGAGTTACAGCAGGCCATCGCTGATTTGCAAAATCAGATTGAACAGCAACAGCGTCGACAAGAGTTTCAGCAGTACTACAATGAGGGACAGGAGCTTCTCCGGGCAGGAAACTACCGGGACGCCAAGGCGTCTTTCCAGAAGGCACAAGAGATTTATCCCAACAATCCGGATCTCCAGGACGCACTGGCCGAGGCAGATCGTCTTCTGGAAGAGAAGGAGGTCGAGACGAAGAAGTACGAGCGCTTTCGTCAAGAAGGAGATTCCTTGTACGATCAGGATGCCTTTCAGGAAGCAATTGCAGCCTACAAGAAGGCCCTAGATATTCGGCCCGATGACGAGTACGTCAAGAATCGGATCGAGGAGGCAAATCGTGAGCTGGAGCAGATGCGCCTTGCCCAGCAGGAAGTGGAGGAACAAGAAGAGAAACGGAAGGACATTGTGGACGAGGACGGTGTATATACCGTCGTTGACCAAGAACCGAAGGTAGAAGGAGGGCTCGCCTCACTTACTGAAGCCGCCAGCTATCCGGACGAGGCGCGAGAGCAAGGTGTGCAGGGACGGGTGTACGTGAAGGCTACGGTCAACGCGGACGGTACTGTTCGCCAGGCGGAGGTACTCCGCGGTCCCGGGGCGGGAACCCACGAGGAGGCACGTCGGATCGTGGATAACGCAGAATTTATCCCGGCGAAGTACAATGGAGAAGCGGTACCCGCCCGCAAAACCGTTTGGATTCAGTTCCGACTGGGTGATTAGTCTGTAACGGTCGGCGTACTGTTGCCCGCTGTGAGGCTCAGTGTCTCGCGGCGGGCTTTTTTTATGTCCCTGGACGATTGGGGGAGGGAGTGTCTCTGTCGTCAGGCGTCGGCAGTGAATAGGGAGAGAGCGGGTGGTGTTGTGCGCGGGGAATGGCCCGAAGAGCGAAGGGTCCACCATCCAGCTCGCACCGCAATACTCAAGACAACAGGGAGCACAGCAGCGTGAAGGTCTTGCGGCCACAGCAGCCATCCGGCGGCCAGTATAGTGGAGACCACCGCCGTCAATCCGAAGTAGCGTTGAAGTCCTCGGCTGTGCGGCCGCCGGACGAGGAGCGCGGCGGCAATAAGGTGGGTGGGCCACGCCCATCCCAAATTGAGATTGTATTCCGTAACGGTATAGGTCGACACGAACCAAAGGTAGCAAAGGAGAAGGCCGATGAACCCGATGGTGGCAAACAAGATGGCGTCACCGGTCCCCTTGGGGGGCCGCCCGGTTTTTGCTTGCCAGCTGGTCCACCCTCCGACGATCACGAGAAAAAGCCAGCCCAAGGCGACCGGCCAATCGAAGCTCGGGGCGGTCCCGGCATACCCCGACACCCATTGAACCGTGTCGGTCCTCGTCACGAGTGACTCCGTTTTTCCGTCGACCGAGATTGTTGCCTTCGCAAAGCCGCGCATAAGGTGTTCGGGAAGGAACATGGTCTCCCACGCCGTTGCCGTGCGGTCGGCGGGCAGGCCCAAGGCGAGGTCGAATCCAAGGTCGAGAAGGGGACGGGACGCCACGTACGGATCGAGAAGGTGCCGAAAACTTTTCTCGGGCGTTGGGGCCCCCGAGAAGTCCACGGCATCCCCCAGCGTTTCCTTCAGTGCATCTCGGATGCGGGTCGAGCAGTTATCGAAGAAAAAGTCGTACTGGTAGTATCGGTTTTCGGGGCGGGCATTGTTTTGGAGAAACCGAAAGAGCGCCGTCCGCTGCGGGCGAGTGAGTCGAAGCTGTTGCGCGATCACGGGCCGACCCTGCTGCTTGTACGCTCGTTTCATCGGGCCGTACGGCTGGACGCTCAGAAAATATCGGAGATGGCCGTAGGTGAACTTTGGAATGAACAGAGGGTCGTCGAAGCTGAAGGTCCCGTAGTTGTAGAGGCGATCGAGGTCGTGGACCGGGTCTCGCACGCGGAATGCACTGTGGCCGGCGAAGCTATAGACCGGGTCGCCGGGGAGAATAGTGACGAGAGAGATTTGAGATTGCTCTGATAACTGTGTTGGCTGGGCCCGTGTTGAGTCCGGTGATCCGGTGAAGACCAGCGTCGAGACAAGTAAGGAAAGGCCGACAAGCGCTTGATGGCAGAGGAGACGCATCGGTCGAAAAGCCTGGAAGAGACAATACTAGCGGCTCGAACGTTCGACCCTTCCATGGGTTCAAGGGGGCGCGTTACTTGTGAATCAACAACAGTGCCGACGTTGTGGGCCGAACCCAGCGTGCCGCGTTCGTACTCGAAAAGCTCCGTGAACGCATCGACCGTCCAACCACCGAACTGGAATACGAGACGCCCTACCAGTTGCTTGTCGCGGTCATCCTTTCTGCTCAGTGTACCGACGAACGCGTGAACAGCGCTACGCCCGATCTCTTTGCCGCGTATCCGACGGTCGAGGACCTGGCACGGGCGTCGGCGGACGATATCTACCCGTATATTCAGTCCATTACATTTCCGAACAATAAGGCCGGGTATCTGGCAAAGACGGCCCGTCGAATTGTCGAGGAGTTTGACGAGACCGTGCCCACGACCGTGGACGAGTTGGAAACCTTGACGGGTGTCGGTCGAAAGACGGCCCGTGTCGTCGTGAACGTCGCGTTCGACGTGGACGAACTTCCGGTCGATACGCACGTCTTCCGTGTTGCCAACCGGATCGGTCTCGTGAAGGAAGATGCCGACACCCCGACGAAGGTGGAGAAGCAACTCAAGCGGGTGATCCCGAAGGAGGATTGGGCCGATGCGCATCACCTACTCATCCTCCATGGTCGGTACACGTGCACGGCCCGGTCGCCCGATTGCGGCGACTGTCCGCTGTCGTCCGTCTGCAAGTACCATGGTCGGTTGAAGCGCCGCCCCAATCCCCGGGATGACCTCGACGAAACGGCCGGGACCTACTACTGCTCGACCAGTAACCACTACTTTGATGACCCCGACACCCACCTCGACCGTCACGATATTGAACAGATCGCTTGTCCGCACTGTGGGTCGATGCAGGTGCTTCACACCCGAGATGGTACCCCCACAAAGCAGATCAAAGATTACCGTGTGAACGGCTAAGAAGCTGTTTTGTGGATGGATGAGAACGCCGAGACACAGTGGTCGACGTTGCAAAATGGCGCTCAAATGAGCCTTGTAGCGGGGGCCGAGCGAGAGCGAGGTAATGCCCCTGGTGAACTACCGGGCGAGGGCAGAAGCCATTTTGCACGAGATCCACGCAGTCACGGGCCTCAGACAATCCGCCAAACAGATGCTGTGGTGAATGTCAAGCGTATTAGGTGCCCGGATGCAGCGAGGCATCGAAGGCTCGGCCGTTCTTGAGCACTCCGTAGCAAATGTGC
>PXTG01000100.1 GCA_003023365.1 Bacteroidetes bacterium QH_7_62_13
AGGCTATCCAACGGGGAGGCGACGAGAGGACGGGCGAGTTGTCCCTCAGTACCAACCCTTTTGTGCCGGTCCCTGGGGATGGGACATCGCTTTCCGAAAACAAAAGGAAAGCCAGAGACGGTGAACGTTTACCCAATCGATGCTCGCAATGATGATACCTCTGCGGCCTGGAACGTGCCCCAGCGGTTACAGTCTCCACCGGTCATTTTACCGCTGCCCTACGGACATCTTTTCCGGGTGAGAGGCACACCGGACAGAACGTCTTTTCTTGCGTCCACCGATAATCGGGAAAGGCTCCGGCCCCAAAGCTTGTTTTTTCTCACCCTGTATCCGCACGATGGAGACGGCGGTAATGTGCGGCCCATGCACTGCCCAACGGCCGACGACGGTCGCCCTTCACCTCAGCGGGGCTGCAGAAGCCGCCCTCGGCGAGGCTCAGTGCGGGATGTGCATCAGCCGGGGAAGGACACAGTTCGGTGCTGTCTCTTCGGATGGTTGGCCGGATTATGAGGAAAGGCGTCGGGGGTTGCTGGCCGAATCCAGAAAAAACTCGCTGTAGAGGATGAAGTCATCCCGCACGAAGGCTTTCGGGCTGGCCTTAGCTGAGGTCTCCCAGTGAAGCCAGTCAGAATGGTTCGCGCACGTCTCCCAGTCGAGGGAAACATTCTGGGCATATAAGCCGGACACGCTGGGTCCCATCGCTTTGGTAATGAGATTGGCTGCCCGGACGGCACGAAGGTCCCACGTTTCGGCGGAGCCGTCCGGCGTTGCACCAGGGTCGTGATGATCCCGGGCGGCCACGACAAGCCCCTCGGGCACGTCCAACTCAGTAGCCGCGTACGCTCCAGCCTCCGTATGGTCGTGCCCGAAAGCACGTCGTTCCAGGTCTCGTTCTCCGACCTCTTCTGGCCGGTCCTCAATCCAGTCGTCCCCATACAGGGCTGCCCCCTTCTCCGGGTCGTTGTAGATTAGCACCAGCTTCCCGAGATCGTGGACGAATCCTTTCGCGAACGCAGACTGAGCGAGGTCTTCGTTCTCGGAGACTCCTCTCCGGTCTGCGCTTTCGGGAAGGCGGTTACGGAGCAGTCGACGGGCCAGCACGGCCGTTGCCTCGCTATGCTGGATTAGTTGCCGAACACACGAGCCGGCCGGTCCCCGCCGAAGTGTATTCAGCGTGCTCATGCTCAGTTTGATGATGATGCCGGCGGCCGTCGTCGCCCCAACCATGCCGATGGCCTGCTCTACATCATCCATGGAACGAGGAAGTTGCGAGTTGATGCGGCCAAGCAACTTCTCTTCCAGCTCCGGATCGCATTGAAGTGTCGAGAGAACCCCCTCCGGATTCGCAAACTCCGAGGTATGGAGGTGATCCAAAATTTTGGGGAGCACTTTGGGAATCGGGGGCAGACGCAAGTCCGCCAGGGAATTGGACCTCTCCCCTTGCCACAGACGAGATTGGCTCATTACTTCTTCTCTTGAGGTACAAAAGGAGGCGACGCAGACTACATTTCCCCCCATGCGCTACGCGATCGGAGACGGTTTGTGCCACTATCTCGGGGCAATTCCCGCACGCCCCTCCCCGGCCGAAACCGACTCGTTGGTCTTAACTCCGGCTCTCCCCCCTCGATGGACAAGACCGTGGCTCCTCCTCAATGTAGAGGAGGATGCAGCGAGGAATTTCCCACTTGGCCTGGCCGAAGGATAGTCAAAAGTACGGTCTGTCTGACCCAGCGGTCGTGCCGATGAACGGTAGAAGGCAGTTTGCAGAGACACCGTTTTCGGGAACACGAGGAAGTAGCATAAGAGATCGGGGGTCGGGAGCGAACCTCCCCCCTGTTGCCCGACAGCACTCCCAACTTTCCGGCGTGAGTGGCTTTGGGCCCAGGGAGTTCTTCTGGGGGTCCCGGACCGGTCGATGGACGAGAAGTATTGCGCCGCTGGAATCCTCAATGCCACCACGGCGTGGGAGCACTCCGAGCCATCGTTCGCAGAAGCACGTTGAACCTGCCGACGGCCTCCGGCGCTACCGGGCAGATCGTCCCCCCATCTCGGCTTCGTTTCCCCCACGAACATCTCTGCTCCGTTCTTCCGCTAAAAGTATCGGAGAAGACGCCGAAAACATACGCCGACGAAGGAGGAGCGGGATACCATCCGATGATTTTCCCGCTCCCCAATCGACTGTCGCGTCGGCTCCGGCACGATCCTCCGTCTTCTGTATGTCGCGCGCTCTGCCTTTGCTTTTCGCCCTGGTCCTTCCCGTCCTTGGGACGCAGCAAGCCACGGCCCAGCCGACACGCTTGGGAGACACATTCTACCTCCGGTTCGGACAGGGGACCTCAGATCTCTCGGGGGCCACGGGGGGCGGGTCGCGTTCAGGCCGGCTCTGGGACCCAGAGAAGGTGAATGGGAAAAACGTGCAGTACGCCTTCGTTCTCGAATCGGGGTACCGATTCTCTCCGTCTCTCTCATTCGGCGTCGGCTATCAGTTCGGTTCGTATTACCACGAGGCCGGGTTCAGCCGTCGCGGTGTGGGCAACGAGTCCCTACATACGATTCAGATGCTTACGCGGTACAAGATGGGCGGCCGACGCTGGCTCGTGTCCCCCTACATTGACCTGGGCGCCAACGTGTCGGTGGGAACCGAGCGGTTGTCGGGGGGTCCTACTGTAGGGGGCGGCCTGAGTGTCACCGTCGATAACCAACTGTCGTTTTTCGTTGAGTCCCGGTATAATCTCGCCTATCCGAATCAGACGAGCGACACGGGCTTTCCGCTCAGCATTCAAGGTGTCATCAAGGCCCTCCATCAGGAAGACGTTCCCTTCGACGGATTGGCTGTGCTCCCTGCTCTCGGGGTTGAGTTTGAACTTCGGTAGGACCCAGAGGACCGAAAACCGGCGCTCTTTCCTTCCTCTCCATTGAGTTTAGTTAGAGCGAGGCCTCTCGACCACGGGGGGCAGTATCGCTTCCAGTCCGTCCGGCCCACCCATGTGACGATTCCTGAGGTGTAGCCTGCCAGAATTCATCTCGGGTCACAACAAGTCCCGATCCGGCAGGTCACTAGCCCACGGTCGCTTGTGAAGGATCGGCTTTCGGGAGCCGAACCGTGAACAGGCTTCCCTCTCCCTTGGCGGTCTGTACTTCAATCTCGCCGCCCATCTGATTGACCGCCTTCTTCGTGACGGCAAGGCCCAATCCTGTTCCTTCGTATTCGCGGTCAATTCCTTCGGATGCTTGTCGGAACGGTTCAAAGAGGTGTTCGGCCCGATCCGGATCCATCCCGATACCCGTGTCTTCAACCTCGAATGTGAGGGTTCCGTGCCCCTCCTGAATCCGCACCTGCACCTCTCCCGTCTCCGTGTATTTGATGGCGTTGGATACGAGATTTTGAAGAACGATTTGGACACCGCCGGTGTCGGCCTCGACCGTCGCCGCAGCACCGTCAGTCTCGATCTGGAGATCAAGCCCCTTCTCTTCGGCTTTCGGGCGGAGCTCGCTGACGACCTCCTCAACTTCTTTGATCAGGTCGACGGGCTGAGACTCCAGTTCCATCTGCCCCGCTTCGAGCTTCGAGAGGTTGAGGACGCCGTCGAGCGTCTCCATCAGGCGGCGTCCCCTCTGCTCGATGAGCTCGGCGAAGCGAGCGGTAGCCCCCTCCTCATCGCCTGCGTCTTCCCCCAGCGTTTCGGCAAAACCAATGATCGAGGTCAGTGGCGTGCGGATCTCGTGGCTCATGTTTGCCAGCATCGCCGATTTGAGTCGGGCAGCCTCCTCCGCTTGGTTTTTCGCCTGTCGGAGGCGTTGCTCCCGCTGCTTTTGCTCGGTGATGTCTTGAACGGCCCCGCGAATATACCGCACCTCGTCGGAACTTTCGCCAGTTCTGGGCACACCGCGCAGACGCACCCACTGGGCGGCGTCAACGGTAGTGTCCCGTTCCTCTTCCGCAAGCACCTGCTGGGGGGCGCTCTCCTGACAGGCCTCCTCCTGCCCGTTTTCGGGAAGCCCCCTAATGGCCCGCTCATTCAAGCGAACATCCAGATCCTGAGGTTTCTGGTTTTCGGTGGCCTGCTGGAACGCTTCACGAAGCTGCTCCTGATGTTCCGGACAGGTCAAGTCTACCACCCGGGCTACGGTAGGGACGAAGCACTTGGCCACGCCGTACATCCGATACACCTCATCGCTCCACCGAAGCGTGTCTTCAGCGAGGTCGTACTCCCAGGCCCCCACACCGGCCAGCGACTGCGCCCGCTTGAACAAATCGTTCTGGCGGTCCAGGGCCCGCCGCTGTCGCTCATATTGCGTGATGTTCGACAGGATCACGACTCGACTCCCGCGACTCCCCGCCAACGCCGTCTCCGTCACTCGAAAGTAGCGGGCGTCCGCTCCTGTTCCCTTCTGCCAAACGGTCTTATCTTCCCGGAGCGTGCGTGCCAGCCCCGGAAGCACTGCCGTGAGCCGTTGCCCGACCACGGGGTCCTCCAGTTCCGAAAGCATACTGGACGCCCTCTTTCCGTAGTCGTGAATCGTGCCGTCGGGCCCGAGTATGAGGTTGGGGGTTTTGAGACTCCCGGCCACCCGAACTGCACTAAACTGATACGTGTAAGCGAAGAGGAGGCCCGTGGCGAACACGGCGACCCCTAGGGGCTCGTGGGTAATGTCGAGGAGCGAGGGCTCGACGTGCCCGACGACGTTGAGCACGGCGGGCAGGCTCGTGAGAACTGTTAGGACGGCCAGGGGCGCGGTTCGGGTGCCCGTCTTGAGGAAGAGCTCGAACAGCATGAGGTAGCCAGTGGAGGCCAGGGCGTAGGCGAGGGCCATAACGACCCAGTACAGGGTCCCGTGGGTGACGACCAGTCCGAACGGTTCACCGACCGCTTCCAGGCTGTAATAGAGGTGGTGGAGGGGATTCGTCAACTTGAGGAGGGTGACGACGGCGTAGATGGTCGCTGCAAACCACCGGACTTTTGCGTCCCGGTGGAGATTGCGGCCGCTGTACGCCGAGCAGAACCAGAGCCAGGTGAATACGGTCCCGAAGCCGATGACCAGGCTCAGCTGGTAGAACATGTGCTTCCCGACCGCCGAAGGAACCAACAGAAAGCCGACGTAGGAGGCCGCCCAGAGCCCACTACTTACGAAGAAAGAGACCAGAGCCTGTCGCGTGTCGGCGTAGGGAATCTTCCATGCCCGCCAGGCGGCCCCGAGACAAGCGATTGTGGCGAGGGCAAACCCCAGTAGATACCCGAAGTACGTAAAGGAATGGAGCCCCCCGGCACTGAGTACGTTGAACATAAGACATCAAATTCCTGTGGGGAAATTTCATTACCTCGTGACCGCAAATACCCTTCCACGCCTAGAATGTGGCCCCTTCTCAACGTTACGAATTTCTGCCGCGCATGATCGCCTTTGGGCTCGTTTCTTCCTAGCTTTGGGCACCGACCCGGAAAGCAATTCTCGGGGGTAGAGAAGCGAGTTGTAGTGAAGGAGATCCTCGGTCTTCTTCCCGAAAGCAGATTCGATACCCTACCGACCACTCCCAATCTTCTGCGAGCAATGGGACAGGCTGTAGCACATGGGCTGAGGCGGTTTCGCCTGCTCCCTATCGTCAAATACCCTTCTCCCAAGGTCCGGGCCTATGCCGGTTCAGCACGAGACAGCTGGACGGTGAACCGGCTCCCCTTTCCCTCAGTGGTTTCTACATCGAGGTCCCCGTCCATCCCGGCCACCGCCTTCCGCGTCACGGCAAGCCCAACCCCACATCCCTCGTACTCGCGACTCGTTCCTTCCGAGGCCTGCCGAAACGGATCAAAGATTTGCTCAACCTCCGACGAATCCATCCCGATCCCAGTGTCCTCCACTTCTAGGACCGGCGTTCCGTTCTCGCCATGATAGGCTCGCACCCAGACTGACCCACCCTCTTCGGTATATTTGATTGCGTTGGAGACTAGATTTTGCAAAACGATTTGTACGCCTCCGGCGTCGGCTTCGGCCCACGGGATTGGATCGTCCGTCTCAATGTGTATACCAACCCCCTTCTCTTCTGCCGTCGGGCGCAGCTGCTCGGCGGTCCGGCGGACTTGCTCGCGCAGGTCAATCGCCTGGGTCTCCAACTCCATCTCGCCGGCCTCCAACTTCGAGAGGTTTAACACCCCCTCCAGGGTGTCGAGGAGCCGTTTCCCGCTTCGTTCGATCAACTCGGCGAATCGGGGGACGGCACCATCCTGGTCTTCAGCTTCCTCCCCAAGCGTTTCGGCGAAGCCGATGATGGCGGTGAGCGGCGTCCGAATCTCGTGACTCATGTTGGCGAGGAACGTAGACTTGGCTCGGTTGGCCGCCTCCGCCTCTTCCTTCGCGGACCGGAGAACCTGTTCTCGTTGCTTCTGCTCGGTGATTTCCTGCACGGTCCCCCGAACGCGAACAATTTTCCCTGCGTCTCCTTGCTGGGGCTCCCCGCGAATTCGAATCCACCGCTGTACCTCCGGGCTGGCCTGCAGGCGCACTTCCAGGTCGAACGGCTCCCCGTCCTCTACGGATTGGTCGAATGCCTTTCGAAGCGGGGCGCGGTCGTCCGGATGGCAGTTCGCGATATACTCCTCAGTCGTCATGTTCGCGTCGGGGGCGCGGCCGTGGATACGGTTGGCCTCCTGGGTTTGAATCAGCGTCTCGTCTCGCAGGTCGTATTCCCAGGCGCCCACGCTTGCGATCTCCTGGGCCCGCGCAAAGAGATCGTTCTGTCGTTCGAGCTTTTCCTTGCGCCGGCGCTGCTCCGTCACGTCGCGGGTCGTCCCCACAATCTGACGCACCTCCCCCTCCACAAACACGGGAGCAAGGCGCGTCGTCCAGTACGTGTTCCCCCCGTTCACCGGAATGGTCTCCTTAAACTCGACGGGCTCGCCCCACCGAATACACGCTCGACACCGCTCGAGCATATCCTCTCCTGGTCCTTCTCCGAATACCTCCTTCGGGGACTGTCCCCGGATCCGATCCTCCCGCCGAGCAAATTTTCGTTCGTAGACGGGGTTCACCCGCCTATAGGTGAACGCTTTCTCGTCGCCCTCATCCTCTACGTTGAGGAGGAAGAGTGCTTCCTGGGCGTTCTGGAAGAGCGTCTCGGCCTGCCGGAGCTGGTGCTCCCGCTCTTTGCGCTCGGTAATGTCGGTGTAGATGCCATAGATTTCGGAGGCGTCCTCCTCCTCGCGTCCGGCAACTTGAAGCCGAAAGTTCCGGGGACCGCTCTCGGTCAGCCGCCGGACTTCTCGCTCGATGGCCCTCTCCTCCAGGGCCTTCCGGTCAATATCGGCGGCCGTCTCCTGCCGGTCCTCAGGCGCAAGGAGTACGTTTAGATCCTGTCCCCTCACCTCCTCAAGGGAAAACCCGAACGTCTCTTCAAAGGCTGGATTGGCATCAGTGATCGAGGCGGCACCATTCCCCACGGTGCACCGCACCACGGGCGTCGGCAGGCTTTCGACCAGGGTTTCCAGTCGGTCTCGCTCCTTCCGAAGCTTCTTCTCGGCCCGTTTGCGGTGGGTCACATCCAGAAGTGTCCCCCGGAACAGGACGTCCCCCTCCCCCAGCTCCGGTTCGGCGGCCCCCAGCAACCAGACCTCTGTGCCGTCGGGCCGTTCGAACATGATCTCCTGCCGCCACCGCGTTTGTTTTTCAATGGCCTTCCCGATGCTTTGTAGTAGTTTCTCACGGTGATCGCCGGGCACACGCTCGACGAATCTCTCGAAGAAGTTCTCCGGTTCGGCGGAAACTCCCAATAGGGACTCGGCTTCGCCCCCGACGAATTCGAAGGACCATTCGTTCCCCGATTGGGCGCGAAACTCGAACAATATGCCCGGAATGCTGGACCCGAGCGCCTGGAAGCGAGCCTCCCGAGCAGTCACGTCGGTCAGGACCAGAAGCCGCCCGTGTCCTCGCCGAAGCGCCCTCTCTACGGGCTGGACGTAGCGTGTAGAGTCTGTCCCCCGTGCCTGCGCAGGGGATGGATGCGGATCGACGACCTCAAGAATTTCGCCGTTCCGCGCCTCCGGCCCGCCCCGTGCCTCGGCCAGTTTCGGAGCGACTTTGCTCAGGGGAGCCCCTACCGCTCCAGTTTGTCGGAGGGCGGGAAAAAGAGTGGCCGCCCGCTCATTGTAATCCTGAACGCGTCCATCGCTGGAGAGGACCAGGGACGGCTCCTCCTCGGTTGTCCGCCTCCTCTCCTGAATGAACCCAGGGCAGATAGACAGGGCACCGAGCGCAAATATAGCGGTCCCGATCGGTTCGTGGTTCAGGTTCCAAAGCCAGGGCATTGCGTACCCGACGACGTGCGCTCCGATCGGCAACGTGGCAAGTCCCAGAAGGGTGAGTAGCTGACTGGTCTCGATTCGCGCCTTTCGCAGGGGCTCAATCAGCATGAAAAATCCGAACGCCACCAAGACATACGAGAACGCGACAATTACCCAGTAGAGGCCGTGATGGGTTATCTCTGGCGGCACTCCCGACGCTCCGCCCCAGTCGACGCTGGCGTACAGGCCGTGCCAGGCATTGGTGAGCTTTGTGGCGGTGACCATAAGAATGATAATGCCGCCCGCCCATCGAACCCGTTTGTTGTGGTGGAGCGAGCGCCCACTGCAGGCCGAGCAGAGCCAGAGCCAAGCCCACACGGTCCCGAAGCCGATCGCCAGCCCCAGTTCGTAGAAGCCCACCCTGAGTCCGAGGGTCGGCGCGAGCAGGAAGCCGACGTACGCGAGGGCCGAAAGCCCGCTCGTCCCGAGAAGTCCAACCAAACCGTGACGCACACCAACGGGGGAGACCTGCCGGGCATACCCCACCCCGGCGAGACTGCTAATCGCTGCGGTAGAGAAGGCGACTACGGACGCCAGGTGGGTAGATCCGGTAACAGAAGCGGACATGTCGTTGTGGATCTTTTGAGGAATCGAATCACCGGGGCCATTGCGACACGATCCCCCTGTTCACACCCGCAGGGCCGGGACGTTCAGACCAAGAGGGGGCCTCCTTGAACCGTCTGAGTGAGAGGGGCATCGTTCGCCGCAACGTTCTGGGGGAGGCGCAGTCGGACGCTCATCGGGTGTTGTCGGTGGGGCGAATCCCATCAGGACGGACTCCTGAGAGGAGCAGGTTGGCCGTCCCCTTCCACTTGAACGGCCTCTTCGGCCTCGCTCTCGGAGAGGGGCTCCCCTTCGGGGTCGGTATCGGAGAAGGAGCCAGACGCCGTCGCCTCCATCCCCGCCTCTCCTTCCAGCTGAAACGCCTGGACGCTGTCCTCCAGTTTGTCGACGAGGGTGTCCAGGTCCTTGGCGGCGTCGGAGACTTCAGTCACGCCGGCGGCCGACTCCCTCGCGGCGGTCGACATGGACTGGACCGACCGCGCGATCTGTTCGCTCGTGGCGCTTTGCTCCTCGGAGGCCGCCGCAATCTCCTCGGCCCGCTCCCGGGCCGTCCCGATCGCCTCCTCGATCTGCTCGAGGGCCGCCTCCGCCTCCTCGGCTAGTTGAAGGCCCTCCTCCACCTCCTGACTGCTCTGGCGGGCGGTCTCGACCGCCGCCCCAATCTCCTCGCGGACCTCCTCCATCATCTCCTCGATCTCCCCGGTCGCCGCGTCGGCCTCCTCGGCCAGCTCCCGCACCTCCTCGGCCACCACCGCGAAGCCCTTGCCCTCCTCCCCGGCCCGGGCCGCCTCGATCGCCGCGTTGAGCGCAAGCAGGTTCGTCTGCTCGGCAATCTCGTCGATCCGGCCGACCACCTCCCCGATCTTGTCCCCGTAGGTGCCGAGCCGGTCGATGGTGCCGGCCGTCTCCTCGACGGCGGAGGCGATCCGCTCCATCTTGCCGGTGGCCTCCCGGACCACCTCCCCGCCGCGGGTGGCCTGTTGGCTGCCGGTCTCCGCGACCTCAGCGGTCTGCTGGACGCTCTGGGCGTTTTCGCTGATGGTCTGGTTGAGCTGCTCGACGGCGGCGGCCACCTCCTCGGCCTGGGCGGACTGCTCCTCGACGGAGGCGGCCATCTGGTCGCTCGAGGCGCTGATCTGGCTGGCCGTCGAGGCCGTCGAATCGGTCGCCTCTTGTACCCGCCGAACGATCCGTTCGATGTTTTGGACCGCCCGGTTGAAGCCCTCGAACAGGCGCCCGATCGCTCCTTCCCGACCAGCCGGAAGCCGGACGGTCAGGTCCCCGTCGGCAAACCGGTCCATCGCCCCCAACATCGTGTCGACGCTCTCCTCAAGACGCTCTTTTTGCTGCTCCGACTCGCGGACCGCCTCCTTTACTCGCCCCTTTTCCTCTTCAAGGGCGTCCATGGCTTCGTTGACCTGGCGTCGGCGCTCGTTGAACGCCTCGGTCACTTCGGTAATCTCGTGGGCACCGGTAGCAGTGACCTCCGTGTTCTCATCATCGCCACTGCCAAGCTGTTGGGCGACGGCTTGAAGGGGACGCGTAACCTGGTTCCGAATGATGTACAGGACGACACTAATTCCGGCTCCGAGAAGAAGAAAAATCCCCCCCATGGCCCAGGTCGCTGCTCTCCTCCAGAACCGGTTTGACGCCACCTCCTCGTTCGCGCGTGCTACGATGGCCTCGCGAAACGCCTCGGTTGGTTCGATGATCTGGCTCTTCGCCTCTCCGTACGCTTCCCCGAACATGAGCCGGCGGGCCTCAGCACGTTTTTCATCGGCCGACAGGGACTGGTTCGCTTCGCTCAAGGGCGCATTGGCAACTGGCTTCGGCATTTCTGACTCCGGAACGTCCTGCGCTTCTAACACCAGCCGCATGGATTGAACTTCCGTCTCAACCAGAGCGTCGGATTCCTTCTTTGCTTGTTCCAGATAGTTCAACTCCTGTTCGGATATTCCGTCTTCCCTCAGCTTGCTAACGGCCTGCTCGCGGCGTCGCACCTCATTGACCTCCCGCCAGTAGTTTTGGAGGTGCTCCTGGTCACCGGTGGAAACGAAAAGACGGGCTTGGCGGGTCAGGTAATCCGACGCATTGGCCATCTGTTGGCCCAGCCTCACGTATTCCCGTCTCTGCTCATACGACTCTTCGAGACTGTCTACGACTTGAGAGTTGAAATAGACCCCCCCGCCAAGAACAAGGAGGAGAGTGACCAGCACGGTGGCGGCCAATCGCGTCAGTTTGGAAAGCTTCATGGAGGCAGAAGAGACTTGGCGTTGCGCAGGGTAAGTGATCCTGTCAAAGGAAGTCCACGCGTACGGACGAGTGACTACCCGCCCACTCGTGGTTATCGGAGGGAAGCGGTCGACATTTTAATTTCGTTAGAATGTAAAACTGCGAAGAGGGTCATGTACTCCCCGAATGGTGTTGGGCCACGTTATCCTCGTTTACGGAAGGACCGGTTCCATCCCGTGCGCATCGGTCAATCATGTGCCCTCCCCGAAGCAAGGCGGCAAAACTTAGCGAAGGAGCGACGGTGAGCCCGCGCCCCCGTGACCAACCTTTCCATGCGGTTGCAGCAACCCTTGGCGGCGTCCTAACGGGCCAGGATTGCTCGGCAACTGCGGCGTGGTCGGTGCGACTCTCGTGCTCGTTGGTGGCCGGTCTCTCTGCTCTCAGGTCTGCTTTCCCCGTCTGACTGCCCCTTCCTCCGTAGGGGTTTCCGCGTCGAATACGAACGACTCGACACTCTCCTTCAGGTGGTTAGTGGTACGATCGAGATC
>PXTG01000101.1:0-2835 GCA_003023365.1 Bacteroidetes bacterium QH_7_62_13
GCTCGTCTATTGGGACGGCCGCCCGCAGGTCCATCCCTGCGCTGGCCGAGGTCTCGTGGACGGGGAGGTCCAGCCCTTCGGCGTGGGGCATCTGGGTTACAGCAACGTCGATCATGGAAAATGCGGAATTCGGAGTTGGGAATGTGAACGCAAATGCGACCGTACGTCGACGGGTTTCTGTCTACGGACGATGGCTCATCTGCCGCTGGCGGACCCTGATGCCACAGGGGCGTGGGCGAGGGGGCGAATGGGAGAGGAGCGCGCGGTTGGGCTGCTTCAACTGGATGAGGCAGGCCCGTTCGACCGCTTCACCAAGTGATTGCCGCGATACAACACGGAGCGGTTGAGGAACGGCCCGCGAACGATTGACCCTGCCAGCTCGAAGCGGAAGCGTTCGGGCCTGACTGGTCTCTCCCACGCTCCCATTCTCCTATGCCCACACAGTCGTGTGAATCGAGGCCCGTGAACGCCTCCCGTTGCCCTCGAGTGCGAGTCGCGAACGACGCTACTCTACGTCGCCCATGAGGCGCTTGATGGGGGGAGCGGTGAGTAGGGCCAGCACGCCGACCCCGCCGCCGACGAGCGCGACGATCCAGAACAGGCTCGACGCAGGGAGGCCCTCCAGGCGCCCCGCAACGAGGCCGGCAACCAGGTTCCCGAGCGCGACCGACACGAACCAGATGCCCATCATCTGTCCAACCCGATCCTCCGGGGACAGCTTCGTGATCGAGGAGAGGCCCACCGGCGAGAGGCAGAGCTCCCCGCAGGTGTGGAGGAAGTAGGTTACGATGAGCCAGTGAACCCCCGCCGGATTGTCGGCTGTCGCATTCGCTGCCCCCCAAGACACCACGAAAAAGCCGGCGGCCAGCCCAAAGAGGCCGAGCGCAAACTTGACGGGAATCGACGGATTGGCGTCAAGCTTCGAGAGCCACGTCCACAGGGCGCCGAACACCGGCGCCAGCAGGACGATGAACGTGGGGTTGATGTTTTGAAGGATGCTGGCCGGAATCGTCCAGCCGCCCGCAATCTGGTAGGCGGCGTAGCCGAGAAAGCCCATCACGAGCGCCCCAATTAGACTGACCCCGGCCTTCCCGACCCACCACACATCCTCGCGGCGGAAGGTACGGTAGCCGAGGTAGGCCGCCGGGAGGCCGATGACGAACATTGTGATGAGGAGCGCCATCGACGGAGAGAAGGCGTACGGCCCAAAGTTGCGGGCCGTCAGGTCGCGAGTATAGAGGTTCAGCGACGACCCGGCCTGTTCGAAGCCGGCCCAGAAGACCGCCGAGAGGATGAAGAGCCAGAAGATGACGAAGAGCCGCTTCTTCTTGAGCGACGTGTCATACTGCGGAACCACGAGCCGACCGAGCGTGACGAGGATGAAGAAGAGGACCGTGATGCCGGTCGCAATCTGGGCGGCCAGCGCCATACCGCCCACGAACTGGTCGGTCACGACGGTCGCCGCCGCGAAGAAGGCCCCCATGGCGACCGCCCCGTTCACCCCGAGCGTGAGGTAGGCAAAGAACAGCACCGTCACGACGAAGATGCCGACCCCGGCGGCCTCGGCCACCGCCGTGAGGGTCACGCTGATCACGCCGGACGTGGCGAGGAAGCCGAAGGTGACGAGCGCCGCCGCTACGGCCGCCGTCGCGAGGTAGAAGTTGCGGCTCTTGCGCTGCACGGCCGCCTCGTCGTCGGCGTCCAGCAGGCCGGCCTGTCCGAGGTTATCCACCCCGAGCCTGTAGGAGAGCAGGCCCGCCAGCATGCCGAAGCCGGCCAGCGAGAAGCCCCAGTGCCAGCTGTACTGCTCTCCGAGCCACCCGCAGAGGGTAGGCCCGAGGATGGCGCCGAAATTGATCCCCATGTAGAACACCGAAAACCCTGCGTCGCGACGTGCTCCGCCCTCCGGGTACAGGTCGCCCACCATTGTGCTGATGTTGGGCTTCAGCAGTCCCGTTCCCACGACGATGAGAACGAGGCCCAGGTAGAAGAACGCCTCATCCGGCAGGCCGAGGGCGGGCAGCGCCAGACTAAAGTGTCCCGCCGCGATGACGCAGCCGCCCACGAACACGGAGCGACGCTGTCCCCAAATGTTGTCGGCCACCCAGCCGCCCGGCAGGGCCAGCAGGTAGACGAACGCCGTGTACAGCCCGTAGATGGCCGTGGCCTTCTCCGTTTCGAAGCCGAGACCCGGATTCGTCGCCGCGGCGCCGGCGGGGGCGGTCATGAACAGCACGAGCAGCGCCCGCAGGCCGTAGTAGCTAAACCGTTCCCAGAGTTCGGTGAAGAAGAGGGTGGCTAGTCCTCGGGGATGCCCGAAAAAGTCTTGCTGCTCCGGGACCGCGGTGGCTGCCCCCGCCCCGGACGGGTCTCCATCCTGCATTGAACCGTCGGATGAGGAATCGCTTGCGGACATCTTCTGCTTTTGGACCGATGATTGGCGTCGAACCTCAGGACGCGAACCGACACGCGTGAGGCCTCAGATGGCGTTGCACTGTCAAAGCGAAGGGAAAATAGTGGCTGGGGGGCGCGCTGTCTAATTCTATGTCTAAATTCACGGTGAGGACGAACCGAGGATTGATTCTGTCGTTGCTGTTCGGGAGATAGAGCCAACTGCTTGCACCATTCGTTTTTTGCCTGATGCGTGAAACGTGATGCGTGAGGGGTGATGCGTGAGGGGGGGAGTGTACGCATCATGGTTCACGTATCACCCCCTATCGGAAGTAGCACGAAGACCCTCTTCGACCGGTAACAGCGATCCCCAATAGATTTCGTCATGGCCGATCAGCCCCGCGCCGAACTCATTTCCCCCGACACTCATGGCTCGCGTTCCCA
>PXTG01000101.1:2903-14466 GCA_003023365.1 Bacteroidetes bacterium QH_7_62_13
GCGAAGACGTGATCAGTGTGCAGGGGACGGTGCGGCCCCGGGGGGACGAGATGATCAATCCGGACCTGGCCACCGGCGAGATCGAGGTGAAGGCCGAGAGCCTGAACGTCCTCAACACCGCCGAGACACCGCCCTTCGTTACGAGCGCACACGAGGAGCGGCAGATGGACACCGGTGAAGACGTTCGCCTCGGGCATCGATATCTGGATCTCCGACGCCCTGCGCTTCAGGAAAACCTGCGCCTCCGTCACCGACTCTACCAGACGACGCGGCGCTACTTCGACGACCACGACTTTCTGGAGGTCGAGACACCGGTGCTCATGAAGTCGACCCCGGAGGGCGCGCGCGACTTTCTCGTCCCGAGTCGGCTGCATCCGGGGCGCTTCTACGCGCTGCCCCAGTCGCCACAAACGTACAAGCAACTTCTCATGGTGGGCGGGTTGGACCGCTACGTCCAAATCGTGAAGTGCTTCCGCGACGAAGACCTCCGGGCCGATCGCCAGCCGGAGTTCACGCAGATCGACGTGGAGATGACCTTCGCCACCGAGGAGCAGGTCTACGACCTGACCGAGGGCCTGATGGCGGACCTCTGGTCCGAACTGAAGGACACGGACCTGGAGACGCCGTTTCCGCGCATGCCCTACGAGGAGGCGATGCGCACCTACGGCACCGACAAGCCGGACGTCCGCTTTGGCCTGGAGCTGCACGAGGTGGGCGAGTGCTTTGAAGGCAGCGGCTTCCGCGTCTACGAGTCCATCCTCGACGACGGCGGGCACATCGTGGGGATCCGCGTGCCGGGGGAAGGAGACCGTAATCGTGCGCAGATGGACCGCCTCGAAGATTATGTCACCGACGAAATTGGGGCGGCCGGACTCATCTACTTCCAGCTTCCCGCCAACGGGTCGACACTGAGTTCGAACCTCAGCGTGGACGCGCTGCCCGTGGAGTACGGGGAGAAGGCCGCCGAGGCGGTAGGGGCCGAGCCGGGGGATCTTGTGCTGACCCTGGCCGGCGACGCACCCACGGTGTTCGAACAGGCCGGGGAGTTGCGGCTCTACATGGGCGAGCAGCTTGGCCTGCGTCCATCCCCCGACGAGGGAGAGGACGCGTTCCTGTGGGTGACGGACTTTCCGTTGCTGGAGTACGACGACGACGCGGGCCGGTACGTATCGATGCACCACCCCTTCACGGCCCCTCGCGTCGAAGACGCCGACGCCCTGGACGGGAATCCTGAGAGCGTGCAGGCCCGAGCGTACGACCTCGTTCTGAACGGCAACGAAATTGGGGGCGGCTCCATCCGCATCCACGACCGTGACACCCAGTTGACGATGTTCGACATCCTGGGGATTGAGCAGGAGGAGGCGGAGGAGCGGTTTGGCTTCCTGCTCGACGCCCTGCGCTACGGCGCGCCGCCGCACGGGGGGATTGCCCTCGGGCTCGACCGGCTCGTGATGCTTATAGCCGGGGCCGACTCACTTCGTGACGTCATCGCCTTTCCCAAGAATCAGAGCGGCCAGGAGCCGATGGTGCAGTCGCCGGACTGGGTCGATCCCGAGCAGCTGCAGGACCTGGCCCTTCGCCTTGACCTGCCGCCGGAGGTCGATCCGCCGGCCCACGTTGCCCGTCGCAAGCGCCTGGCATCGTAACCTCGGGCGATCGGCCGACGGTGTCAACGTGAGACGCCAGAAACGCGATCGGCGTTACGTCTGGCCGTTCCCGAGAAGGACAGGGGGTGGGGCGCAACAGCCCGAGTGGGCTCGGCTCCGCCGGACGATGGGATACGAGAGGTCGCCCGGCCGGCTCAGAATTGGTCTAGGAAGCGCACGTCGTTCTCGTAGAACGTACGGATGTCGTTGATGCCGTGGCGGAGCATCGCCATGCGCTCCACGCCCATGCCCACGGCGTACCCGGTGTACTGCTCCGTGTCCACGTCGACGGCGTCGAACACGTTGGGGTGCACCATCCCGCAGCCCAGAATTTCCATCCACTGGCCGTCGTCCTCGGCCTCCTCATCCTCCCACCACACGTCCACCTCGGCGCTGGGCTCGGTGAAGGGAAAGTAGCTGGGGCGGAAGCGAAGGGTCACGTCGTCGCCAAAGAGGGCGCGGGCGAGGCCGTAGAGGACCTGCTTGAGCTGGGCCATCGTTACCCCCTCGTCCACGTAAAGGAGCTCCACCTGGTGGAAGAGGCAGAAGGATTTGTACGAGATGGCCTCGTTGCGGTAGACACGCCCCGGCACGGCCACCCGGATGGGGGGGGGCTGCTCCTGCATGATGCGAATCTGACCCGGCGACGTATGGGTGCGCAGGACGGGGGGCGCCTCCGTTGGCGCGTCCTTCAAGAAGAATGTATCCTGCATGTCCCGCGCCGGATGGTCGGGCGGGAAGTTGAGGGCCGTGAAGTTGTGCCAGTCCGTCTCGATCTCCGGCCCCTCGTAGGTCGAAAAGCCCAGTCCGCGAAGGATGCGCAGGATGTCCTCGGTCGTCTGCGTAAGCGGATGCGTGGAGCCTTGAAAATCGCGACGGCCGGGCAGCGTGAGGTCGATGTCGGGCCCTTCGGCTTGCTCTTCCCGCTTGAGCCGGGCCTTCGCTTCCTCAAGCCGCTCCTCGGCCTGGGACTTGAGGGCATTGAGCCGCTTCCCGAACTCGGGACGCTCCTCGGGGGGGAGATCCCCGATCTGATCAAACAGATTGGTGATGGCGCCCCGGTTCCGGCCGAGGTACTTGATGCGAAATGCTTCGGCCTCTTCTTCGCTCTCGATGGTTTCGGCTTCGAGTTGGTCGCGAAGGTCGTCAATCTCGTCGGGCATGACGCGGGCGGCAATGGAGTGAAACGGAGGGGGACATAGAAAAATCCCGCCGACCGGTAGACCGGGGGCGGGACGGAAGAGAGGGGCAACAACTGGAACCCTCGTGAAGGAGCGACGGGGTCCACGCCGGACCACCGGGATGCTACTGATCCATCACGTGGTCGACAATCTCCTCGAACGCTTCGGGGTCGTGAACGGCCAAATCCGCCAGCACCTTCCGGTTCATGTCGAGATCGGACTTGCGGTAGTGGCCCATAAACTGGGAGTAACTCACGTCGTGCTGTCGGGTGGCGGCGTTGATCCGGGTGATCCACAGCCGACGAAATCGTCGCTTCTTCTGGCGACGGTCACGGTACGCGTACTGCAGGCCCTTCTCCACCGCGTGCTTGGCCACCTTGTACACCTTGCTCCGACGGCCCCAGTAGCCCTTCGCCTTGTTCAGAATCTTCTTCCGGCGACGGCGGGTGGCCGGCTTGTTCGTTGCGCGCGGCATAAATGGTCAGGAATCGATTCGTAGAGCTAGATAGAGTAAAAACGTAGGCAACGGACGGCAAGGCGTTCAACCTGCCGCCCGCAAAAACTTCACCAACACCGGATGGAGACCGTGTAGAGGCCCCAGGCAGGAGGCCGGGGCTACGTGGACAGCATGCGCTTGATGCGTTTCCGGTTTGCGTTATCGTCAATGACGACACTCTTCCGCAGCTGGCGTTTCCGCTTTGAGGTTTTCTTGGTAAGCAGGTGGCCCCTGTTGGCCTTCTTGCGCTTCACCTTGCCGTTGGCAGTTTCCTTGAAGCGTTTTTTCGCGCCGCTGTGGGACTTCATCTTAGGCATGATGATAACACCCCAGAGGGTTTTCGTTCGTAAACATGCGTAATCCGAATACTCGCTTATGGACCGTCGGTCCGTGCGTTCCCGTCCAGTGCCGTCTTTCACGGTGATCCCACACCACGCACACGTCTCTGGTGGGCGTCGCTGGAGGGGGCATCTAAACGGTCCAGTCCGGAGAGGGCGGCACTGCGTTCCGGCCCGTCCCCCACTTACTTGTCCTTGTGGGGAGCGAGGATGGTCGTCATGCGCCGGTTCTCCATCTGCGGCTGCTGATCAATGCGGGCCACGTCCTGAAGCCGTTCGATAAGGCGACGGAGCAGATCCATGCCCTGGTCCTTGTAGACGATGTCTCGTCCTCGAAACTGGACGTACGCCTTTACCTTGTTGCCGTCCTCCAAAAACTCGCGGGCGTGATCCGCTTTGAAGTTAAAGTCGTGCTCCTCGGTCTGCGGCCGGAAGCGAAGCTCCTTCATCTCCATGGACTTCGACTTCTTCCGGCGCCGCTGCTCCTCCTTCTGCTTCTCGTAGCGGTACTTTCCGTAGTCGAGAATTTTGCAGACCGGCGGGTCGGCGTCCGGAGCAATCTCCACGAGGTCGAGTTCGTGGTCGCGGGCCCGCTCCAGGGCATCGTCCACGGGAACGACATCGTGGTCGCCGTCCGGCTCAACGACGCGCACCTCGTCGGCGCGAATTTCCTCATTAACGCGAAGTTTGTCTACGTCAGCGATGGCGGTAGTAGGGGTTTTGAATGAAGAACTCGATACAACTCAATATTCGGGTCCGTAGGGCCCAACGCCGGTTTAAGATAACCTAGACCGGGCAAAAACCATACACGCGGCCCTTCCTGTGAGGTTTCAGTGAAGGAAGTCTGAAGTTGTGCACGCTGAGGGTGTGGCGATCGATGAGAGGAGCCACTTTTTCCGTCAACAGGACGGGTTCTACGCACCGAAAGGTGCGGGGGGCGTTGAAGCCTAGTTCAGGGAGGGGACGAACTCCTCGGCGGTCTGCTCCAGGAAGGTGTCGACGGGGACGGTATCTTGTTGCCCTTCGTCGTGGGAGCGGACGGACACGGTGCCTGCTTCCTCTTCGCGCTCGCCCACGACGAGCATGTACGGAATTTTCTGGGTTTCGGCCCGGCGAATTTTGTAGCCGACCGTCTCGTCCGACGTATCGACGTCTACGCGCACGTCCTGCTCACGAAGCTGTTGGGCCACCTCGCGGGCGTAGTCGTTGAAGTCGTCGCCCACCGGAATGACCTGGGTCTGCACGGGGGCGAGCCACGTCGGGAAGTTGCCGCCGCAGTGCTCGATCAGAACACCGATGAAGCGTTCCAGCGAGCCAAACGGCGCGCGGTGAATCATCACCGGCCGCTTCCGTTCGTCGGTCTCGTCGACGTACGTGAGCTCGAAGCGCTCGGGCAGGTTGTAGTCGACCTGGATGGTGCCGAGCTGCCATTCGCGACCCAGCGCGTCCTCGACCATAAAGTCGAGCTTTGGGCCGTAGAAGGCAGCCTCGCCAATTTCCTCGCGTGCGTCGAGATCGGTTTCGGCCACGGCGTCGCGGATGGCCTGTTCGGCCCGATCCCACAGTTCGTCCCGCCCCACGTATTTATCCTTGTCGGCGGGGTCGCGAAGTGAGATCTGCGCCTCAAACTGTTCGAAGTCGAGGGCACTCAGGACCTTCAACGTCAGATCGATGACGTCGATGAACTCGCCCTTGACCTGCCCGGGGGCACAGAAGATGTGGGCGTCGTCCTGGGTAAACCCGCGCACACGGGTCAGGCCGCCGAGTTCGCCGGTCTGCTCGTGGCGGTAGACCGTCCCGAACTCGGCGAGCCGTACCGGGAGGTCCCGGTACGAGTGCATGTCGTTCTGGTAAATCTTAACGTGGTGCGGGCAGTTCATCGGCTTCAGGAGGTAGCCGTCCTCCGTGCCGTCCTCGTCCCCCTCGTCGAAGATCATCGGGGGGAACTGGTCCTCCTTGTAGTACGGGTAGTGACCACTGGTGCGGTAGAGATCCAGCCGCCCGATGTGAGGGGTACGCACCGGCTTGTACCCCTGCTTGATTTGCTCCTCCTGCAGGGTCTGTCGCAGGGTCTGTCGCAGGGTGGTCCCCTTCGGAAGCCACATCGGCAGGCCGGGACCCACCTCGTCGGTGTCGAAGGTGAAGAGGTCGAGCTCCTTCCCGATCTTTCGGTGGTCCCGCTCCTTCGCCTTCCGACGCCGCTCCAGGAATTGCTCCAGCATCTTCTGCTTCGGGAAGCTGACGCCGTAGATGCGGGTGAGCTGGGGATTGGTCTCGTCGCCGCGCCAGTACGCCCCGGCCACCGATAGGAGCTTCGGCGCCTTGATGTCGCCGGTCGACGGGATGTGGGGGCCCCGGCACAAGTCCGTAAACTCGCCCTGCTCGTAGAAGGAGATCTCTCCTTCCTCCAGGTCCTCGATCAACTCCAGCTTGTACTCGTTGCCGCGGTCCTCGTAGAACTGGATTGCATCTCCCTTGGATACCTCGTGCCGCTCGTAGGTCGCGTCGCGGCGGGCGAGCTCGACCATCTTCTCCTCGATTTTCTCAAGCTCGTCGGCCGAGAGGCTCTGGTCCCCCAGGTCCACGTCGTAGTAGAAACCCTGATCAATGGGCGGGCCGATGGTGAACTTGACGTCGGGGTAGAGCTTCTGCAGCGCCTCGGCCATGAGGTGGGCGGAAGAGTGCCAGAAGGTTTCCTTGCCTTCGTCGTCCTCCCACGTCAAGATGGCAATCTCGGCGTCTTCGGTAATGGGCCGGGCGAGATCCCGAACCTCGCCGTTGACTTTAATCGCCAGGGCGTCTCGGGCAAGCCCGGCCCCGATGCCCGCGGCAATCTCCCGGCCCGTTGTGCCGGCCGGATGCTCCTGGGTGGAACCGTCCGGAAGGGTGATGGTGATGGTGTCATCCTGTACGTCGGGCATGCCGGTCCGAGTGGGCGTCGTGAGGAAGGAGCGAGAAGGGAGAAGAGACCCGTAAAGGGGATAACAAAAAAGCCGCTCCATCCCGGGGATGTTCGGGACTGAGAGCGGCAGCTGTGGGTCCAAGTGGACTCGAACCACTGACCTCTACGATGTCAACGTAGCGCTCTAACCAACTGAGCTATGGACCCAAAGCCAGAACTGAAGCCGGTTCACAACGGGACTCTGTATCAATGCCCGCAACGCGATCAGGATTCCGCTTTCCCTCAATTCACTGAAAGTTTCACCGGCCGGTGCGTCGCTCGTCCCACTGAAGGGAGATCGGATCGATGGCTGGCGGTCCGAAACCGCAAACGGGGGCCCAGCCTCTCGATGATTCGTTGTCGGAAAAAGCGTTTCGGAGAGGGGGTGGACGTTCGCCGCCGGTTTTCTTCGCTTCCGTCAGTCCCTACATTAGGAGGCGTTCGGTGCTACGCCCCCTCGACACCCTCGATGTTATGCAGCTCGATTTCCAGCACGAGCACCCGTGGGACGTCTCGACGGAAGAAGCTACGGCCATTCAGGAACGCCTGGCGCCACGGGTGACCGAATCCTCGCTTTCGGGGGACGTGGAGACGGTGGCGGGGATCGACGTGAGTATCCGCGACGACACCGCCCAGGCGGCCGTGGCCGTTCTGCGCCTGCCCGACCTGGAGCTCGTGGACCGGGCCATCCACCGTTGCGACGTGGCGTTCCCGTACGTACCGGGCCTACTCAGCTTCCGCGAGACCCCGCCTGTGCTCCCGGCCCTCGCACAGCTGTCCGTGACGCCGGACGTGCTGATGACCGACAGTCACGGCCGGGCCCACCCCCGTCGCTTCGGCTTTGCCTGTCACCTCGGCGTCCTCCTCGACCATCCCACGCTCGGCGTGGCAAAGTCCATCCTGACCGGTGAGCCGGACCGGGCCCTCTCGTCAGAGAAGGGCAGTCGTACACCCCTCATCGACGAGGGGGAGACGATAGGGGGCGTGCTGCGTACCCGGACTGGCGTAAATCCGGTCTACGTGAGTGTGGGGCATCGCCTCACGCTCGATGACGCCGTCGCCCTCACCCTCGATTGCAGCCCGCGCTACAAAATTCCTGAGCCGACCCGGCAGGCGCACCGGATGAGCCGGGAAATAGAAGACGAATAGGGATTCGATCTTCGGGGCCGGTGGGGACTCACGAGATCGCGGCCCACTTCCGGTACAGCTGTTCCCCACCCAGGACCGCGAACAGCAGCAGAATCGCGGACAAAGGGGCGTTGCCGGAAGAGAGCCCGGTCCGAAAACCAGGGACCCGGCGCCCAAAAGCAGAAGGAGAGGAAGGAGAATCATCCTGGCATGATCGATTGGCTGCAGGGAGTCAGCCGTCTCTGTCGTCGACGAAGGCTGGTTGGGAGCGTTCGTCTCTGATCGATGGTACAAGCATTCAGACGCAACAAACTCACTGAATCTGTCGTTGCGACGGGCCTAAAGATAGCCGGTTTCTCAGTTCCGGCCGTTCGCTCGCGTGGCTGCTTTTTGTGTCCGACCGGAGGATCGGAGGGAAGATCGTCTTTGATGTATCGAACTGAAGCCCCCCGAGCGCATTCAAAACGTCCCTCTACTCCCACCGCTAGAGTCCGTCCCCGCCATGGACACGATCGAGCGTTCTACGCCGCCTCGTTCCGGCTCGGCCGTCCCAGAGGCGGTTCTCCACACCCGTGGGCGCCGGATTACCGTTGAGGAATACCGCGCGATGGGGAAGGCTGGCATCTTGTCCGAGGACGACCGATACGCTGAACGCATTCGCCACCGCCGGGGGGGACACGCTCACGACCCCACCCGATCTGGATTCCCTCACCGTGGACGACATTCTGGGCGAGGTGGAATAGGCCCCTCCTACGGAGTCCCTGTAGGGCCCCTGGTCGGTCAGTCCATCCCGATCGAGAACATATTTTCTAGGTCGTGGCTGGAGTGGACGCGGAAACCGATGAGCGTTTCCGTATCGGTAATGCCGCCGATCTGACGAATCTCGTCGGTTACGAGGTCGGCTAGCTCGTCATTTTCGGGGACGCGGAGAATCGCGACGAGATCAACCCGGCCGGCCACGGAGTGCACCTCGCTGACGCCGTCGAGATCAGCGAGTGCATCGGCCACAGTGTTGACCGTGTCGCGCTCGGTGTTGAGAAGAACGATTGCGGTAACCATTTTCCAGGGGCTTGTGTGGAAAGGAGAAGCAGGTTCGATCCACACACGCTTCGATCTCCACACTGTTCGAAACGAAAGCGGACCCGATGGCGCCGGTAGACGGACGCAATTCCGACGGGGAGCACTTCGTCTATATCGTCGAGTGCAGCGACGACACGTACTATACCGGTTACACGACGAACGTGGAGCGGCGAGTGGATGAGCATAACGACGGCACGGGGGCCAAGTACACCCGGGGGCGACGCCCCGTGGAGCTGGTACATGTCGAGTCGTTTGGCTCCCAGTCCGAAGCGATGCAACGGGAGCACGCCATCAAGCAGCTCGCTCGCTCGGCCAAAGGAGAGCTCGTGGCGGCCGACCAAAATCAGAAGTGAGGATGGACGTGGTCGTGCCCCTCCGGCTTCACGCTGAGCTCCGCTTCGTTTTGCTCGCCGAGGTGGGGCACCTTGCTCACGCCGACAGGCACGTCCGCGATCGGCTCGTCGACGCCCTCAAGCTGAATCGTCACCGTGGGCGTGTCGAGGCTCAAGAGCGCCTCTTGGAGCTCGTTTGCGAAGGCGGTCCCGTCGGGGGAGAGGGTGAGCTCGACGGTGTAGCCTTTCGGTTGGTCGATGTCCTCGTCGGGATGAGGGGTAGCGGCGACAACGCCGTCCTCAACGACGTTCGTCACGTCGGTTGCTGCGTCGTCGTCCGGACCCGTCCACTCGATCGAGTGAATCGCTCTTTCCATGAGGTCACCGAATAATTGCTGGTGGGCAGAAAGCAGCGAAGAGCCTGCGGGACCGTCTAGCCGTCGGTCTCCACGCCGAGTGTAAACTCGGCTGCGCAATGGTCGCACCGCAGTTCAATGGCCTTCTGGGGACCGTCGTCGAGGCCGGTTTCCCGAAACTCCGGGCTTCCGTCCGGGCTGCTGGAGATTGGGGTCACGTTCTCGAACGCAAAATCGCCGGTGAGCACATTCGCGCGACCAACGGTGCGGTCGCACTCGGGACACGAGAAGGGCTGCTCGGCGGCCCCGTCGCCGGACACGGGCTGGTTCGGTTCGTCCATACCTGAGTGTGGGCGTGAAGACACGTCTTTGAAAAGAGTGAGTCTACCTATACGGGGGATCGAGGGCATTTCTCCATGAATCATAGATTTGGACAAGAAGGGGAAATGTATGCAGGCACGGGATACTTGAAGGACGGGGACGCACACACCAGGGGGGCGGGGGGAAGCCGGCAGCCGAAAGAAAGGGCGAGGGGGGACTCGCGGAGATGAGAGGTCGGAACGAATAGTTCCGTTTTCGGGGCGCACTCTCCGACCGGAACGCCGAGGAGACGTCGGAATAATTCGTCGGACGAACCCTCTGTACAAACAATCCGATCCCTATGTCCCGTTCGCGTGCCCGCTGCCGGGGCCGATCTCGACTCGTAGACCTACCCGTCCCCGACCCGCCGCCAATGAAGTTTGCATATGGGTTGAGGCCTGCGGCATCTGTCACAGTGATGCCGTCGTGAAGGAGGGGACGTTTCCCGGATTGGAGTACCCGCGCGTGCCGGGTCACGAAGTGGCCGGCGTGGTGGACGCGGTGGGGAGCGACGTGTCTCAATGGGAGGGAGACCGCGTGGGCGTCGGCCGGCACGGGGGGCACCGTTGTGCGCTCGCCGTCGCCGGCGTTCTGGCCCGGGGGCGAGGCTGGGACGACGGCATTCTGGTACAATGAGGATCGTAGGCGACGAGCAGATCTCCGGCCCCCAAGTAACAATTGCTGTTTGTCTCTCGTCTCCCACACTCTCGTCTGGCATGCATCTTTCGGTGTGCCGTCCCGTAGAAGAACCAATCGATTCCTGCTTCCCTCCCCGATCGTACCATGCAACTGACCGACGAGGAGAAGGCCGTTCGCCGCGAGATTGAAGACTGGCAGCACGCCGATGCGTCCGTCGCCACCCAGGCCATGGACTGGGCGATGACGCCGGTCGACTGGGCCGTCGACAAGACGGTTCCACCCAAAACGATGGATCAGGTCGTGGACCGCATCCACCAGTTCCTCTCGGCCCTGTCGGATGCCTCGGAATGGACGTTTGAGGACGACGACATCCTCGCCGCCGCGGAGGAGCGGGGCCTCCCGGCACAGACGGTGAACGATCTGCGGAGCCAACCTCTTTCGGAGCTCGATCCGCTGGCGCGCAGTCGCTTCCGGCAGAACACGATCCTCGCGGCCCTGGAAGGGGGCGGCACCGGTCTCATCGGCACGGCCTTCATCGCCGCCGACATTCCGCTCCTCTTTACGATCAACCTGCGCCTGATCCAGCAGATTGGGGCCTGCTACGGGTTCCCGCTTCGCGGGCCCATGTTCCAGCCGCTGGTGCTGTCAATCTTCAACGCGGCGGCGTCCGGCGGGCAGGAGGCGCGGAACGAGGCGCTGCGCGAGGTGAGCGTGGCCGCCGCCGCATTCGCCAACGATCTCGACTACAAGGGGCGCGTGTCCGGGACCTTCCGCGACCAGAACCGTCACCTCCCACGTGAGATTGGGAAAGCGCTGGTTGAGCGCAAAGTGGGGCAGACCATTCCGCTGGCCGGTGCTGCCGTCGGGGCGGGCGTCAACTACTGGTTCACGAATGAAACCGCCGAGTCAGCCTTCATGTGTGCCCGGGCGCTGTACCTGGAGTGGAAAGAACGAAAATAAGCCGTTCAGAAGCTGGTATGTTGATTTTCCCTCGCGAGAGGGGCACCTTCCCGGACCTGTCGGGAAGATCCCGATCCAGTCGGGAGAGATCCGAGGACGCTCGGAC